>NZ_DATHKG010000185.1:0-26651 GCF_035489435.1 Flavitalea sp. | reverse complement strand
TGGCCACCATTCCAACCCCCTTTTGTGGCACCGTTCAGACCGCCGTTCCTGCCGCCTTTCCAACCACCGTTCCAGCCACCTTTTGTTGCACCGTTTAGGCCGCCGTTCCTGCCACCGTTCCTGCCGCCGTTCCAGCCACCTTTCGTGGCACCATTCAGACCGCCGTTCTTGCCGTTCCAACCACCATTCGTGGCACCGTTCAGACCGCCGTTCTTGCCGTTCCAGCCACCATTCGTGGTACCGTTCAGACCGCCGTTCGTAGCACCGTTCCAACCGCCTTTC
Organism: Flavitalea sp.; assembly: GCF_035489435.1. NCBI lineage: Bacteria > Pseudomonadati > Bacteroidota > Chitinophagia > Chitinophagales > Chitinophagaceae > Flavitalea > Flavitalea sp. The sequence goes on along the minus strand of NZ_DATHKG010000185.1, from coordinate 26,369 downwards.
GTGACACCGTTTAGACCGCCGTTCCAATGGGAACAGGCTCAGTGGGAAGCTCAACAGCAGTGGGAAGCGCAGCGACAATGGGAAGCTCAACAACAGTGGGAAGCTCAGCAACAATGGGAAGCCCAGCAACAATGGGAAGCTCAGCAGCAGTGGGAGGCCCAGCAACAGTGGCTAGCTCAGCAACAATGGGAAGCGCAGCAACAGGAGCAAAGCGGAAAATGAGGTTAAGATTGGAGTAGGAGTTCTTTTTTCTCAATGGGCCAAATCTTTCGAAATAGAATTTTAGATAAGAATATGTATTTTGATTCTCAATTAACAGAAGGCGTCAACAGTAAATATGATACGGTTCAAGCTCGTCAGCCTAATAACGACGAATCTATCGCTGTGCTAAAAGAGTCGAGGTTACTGGCCCGGGGTGGTTTCCAAATCGAACGTCAATTATTTAGTAAAGAGTCTCTTTGGGCTATGTTTGATGAAGCCTGTCGGTTGTTTGCTAATTCCAGTGAAGAACTAAGGGAGAATTCTGACATAGAGGAATGGCGTGGAGGGCTACCCCCCCGCAAGCTTCTGACAACCGGCGGTGGGCCCGTACAGGACCGATTATATCGGGCGCACACGCTGCAAGTGTTGCTATCACAGCTGATCGGCGTGCCGGTACAAGCTAGCCGGGACCGGGCAGGTTACAGCTATTATTGCCGACCCGGCGATTACCTGGGACTACACCGCGATGTAGAAACATGTGATATTTCGGTAATAGTAGTGCTGTCTGACAACACTGACAGTCAACAAGAGGGTGGCGAATTGATTCTTTATCCAAAAAAAATTCAAGATCCACTTTCAGTGATTCGTCAAAATCCGAAAATAGACGCCGTACCCATAAAATTAGCTGCAGGAGAAACCTGTATTTTGGCTGGTGGCATGGTCCCGCATTTAGTGCGACCGGTAGGAAAAGGACAATACCGCATTACCGCGCCGATGTGTTTCAAGGTTATGGCTTAACAGCTGTTCCGTTACCTTTTATCGAAGAACCCTGCACTCCTCCATATCCGGACTCAGTTATATAACGACAACAGCAAGTTCAATTATTTCACGAGTACCCGATGGTACCGGATAATTTATGGTTGTAAGAAGTTCTCCTGGCTTCACACGATCATCACCATCCTTACTTATGTGTACTCTAAAGGATAATGATTGTTTTGATTCTAATTCCGGAACACGTATTTTAAAATTGATTTTTTTATTAGGAGCCAGCATTATATCATGCAGTTCTTCCTTAGCGATAAGTATCGAAGGTGCATCGGCTAAGGATACATCCCGAACCTCGATGACGATTTTTTGCGCCCGGTATGAAGGTGCATTGGCAGGCAGGAGAATTCTACCTTTATACTCTTTCATCAGGAATGTTTTATTTTACTGGTTTCATATTTTGATAACAAAGTTGCTACGGCTTCAGACATCAATAAACCCGGTACGCGTTTAAGATGTTGTCAGGTCGAAACAAAGTCTGCTTTGTTTCGGACCCAGTTGGAAATCAGATTTAGGTTTTGTGAGAAGTAATGACAGACTACCCAGGTTCGTATTCTTTCTTTTTCGGTGAACTCCACACTCTGGATCACGTCAGTGTGATTAAAATCCTGGAACGTTGTATTGGGTAAGTGGCCAAGTGTCATCCAAAGCGTCACCTCATCCAGAATCCACCGGTTTTTTGACGGATAAGGCAGTGCCAAAAATTGATCGCCAGGCGCTAAGTAAGACCAATGTTGTCTCAAATCATCGACACCAACTCCTTCGCCATATTCTGAATCAGGCTCACTGGGATTTGCTGCCATCCAGACCATAAAACGCCAGGCGTAGGATATGTGCAACGTACTTAATCCTGCGAGTTTTTTCCAAATACCATTGTTTAACAATACGACCCCAAGATTAAATGGCTGAGCAGGATTAATACCAACCATACTTCCAATTTGGATGAGATTATCCTCATCTATCATGCTGCGGTGGTATCCCTGGCGACTACGTCGCGAGCCGACCTCTTCACAGGCGACCAGATCCGGACTACTGTACTGATCAAAAAGTCGAGCCACGTCCCCCTGGAAATAAGTGTCACAATCTAATAGTAGTACCTGGTCTGGATCTAACGAGCTTATCTCTGCGAAGTTGAGAAATTTATGAAGCAAGGGATATTGACAAAGAAATTGCCATCCAATGGGGCAAATTTGGGAAAGCCTTGCACTATATGGAGGTAGCAACCAGATTCGAACGCCCAGCATCTGAAGTGAGCGCATTAGATTCATAGGTAAATCTCCGTAAGCAAATAGAATGATACCAACTTCTTTATTATAGCTACGCAGAGAATCTACACTTGTTATAATCTGAGTTAAAAGGTCGGATCGACCACCTTCCGGGATACTGAGTGAATAACAGCAAATGCGCTTCATACAACAATATTTTATCCTCTAACCAAATCAGGTAAGTTCAGGTTGGGCTTATTGGATTGTTGGAAAAGAATTGTTGAATTTAATTCTAAAAATTCATACCAGGTATATCCTACGCAAATATCTGTAAAGTTCGACATTCGTCACGGGACTTGCGACTGCAGATGATTACGGAAATAATTTTCCAAACGCATATGCAGTAATAAAATAACATTTTCGCGCTTCGCGAAGGGCTCTCCATATTCCCGAATCATAATTTGATCGGAATGATTTAAATCGCTTGACGATGGGTTTCCATTAGCCATCGTCATTTGGATATTATAGATTCCAATTTCGCATACCCACAATTTGGTCTCTGTTATAATTTGGAATTATTGCAACTGTTTTGATATTTTTGATATTTGATAGTGTTAAGTTATTTGCCATTAAATGTATTGCGGTTCGTACCGATTCATGCCAGGTCTGTACGGGTACTTCTCATTCTAACCCTGGCCATGGACTGGTGCTCATTGGGTTCATCTCTTGTTTATACAGCGTTTTTTCAAACAGGAAGGCCAGGACCTGATTAGAGTAAGCGCAACTAAATTTTATATGAACATACAAGAACAAATCGAAAAGTATCTTACCAACCAACCTGAACCAAAACGCAGCGACATGGAAGCTTTACACCGCATCATTCTGGAAGTAATGCCAGCATGTCAATTATGGTTTTTGGATGGTAAAAACACTGAAAACAAAACTGTTTCTAATCCTAATATAGGATATGGACTTCACACCATAAAATATGCTGACGGAAAAACCAGGGAGTTTTATAAAATTGGTATAAGTCCAAACCAAACCGGGATCTCTGTCTATATCCTTGGTATTAAAGATAAGAAATACTTAGCCCGGACATATGGAAAAAACCTCGGCAAGGCGAGTGTGAGCGGGTATTGCATTAAGTTCAAAACGCTAAAAGATATAAACATTGATATTCTTCAAGCAGCAATACGATTTGGGGCTGAGCAAGAACAGTAATTTCGGAGCAAAATATAATCGGTTGCATTCGTTCCGGGAAGTAAACCAGCCGCCAACACCGGTTTTGCGTCTGGCGGGCTGAAGTGCCCTTATCTGCTCACTCTGCCCGCAGTCCAGTCACAGGGTTTGATCTTGCCGCCCTGACCGTTTGAAAACTGATGGTGATCAGCGCGATGGCAATTGAACATAAGCCGGCAAGCGCGAAGATCCACCAGCTGACAGGTATGCGATAAGCAAAGTCCTGCAGCCATGTATGCATGATAAAATAAGCAATTGGTGAAGCGATCACAAAAGCGATGGTCACCAGCCTGATAAAATCACGGGATAGTAATAGCACAATACCCGCAACGCTTGCGCCCATAACTTTTCGGATACTGATCTCTTTTACACGTTGCGCAGTTGAAAATAATGATAAGCCCAGCAGGCCGAGGCAGGCAATGAAGATAGCAAGCACCGCGAAGAGTGCGAACACACGCCCGAACAGCGCATCATTTTTATACTGCCGGTTAAGCCATTCATTCAAAAAATAATAGTCATAAATATTTCCTGGAAAAAAAACGGCGTATTCATTCTTAATCGCGTCTACTGTTGCAACAAGATCTTCCGTGTCCACTTTTACAGAGATGCGACTATAGGTTCCCTGGTTGGTTGGCATCAGAGCGACTGGTTCCAAAGGGTAGCGGAGTGATTTCTGGTGAAAGTCAGCGATTACACCTATCACATCCCATTTCCTGTTAAACATCATAATGGATTTGCCGACCGCTTCTCCAGGTTCCGAAAATCCGAACTGCCTGCATGCCGATTCATTAAGGATGGTATTGTGAACTTTATTTAAATCGAAATTGTAATCGGTAATAGAAAAATTTCTTCCCTCAAGTAAATTTATCGAATAGAGATCTATAAAATCCTTATCCACGCCCATATTACCAAGCGCGATCTTAGTGTCCGTATGATCAGTCCTGTAAACATTAAAGGCCCTGCCCAATTCATCCCCCGGTATCCTTCCGGATATTGACACTGCTTTAACATGTGGTAACTGTTTCAGCCTTTCCACAAAAGTATTTGCCTTGCCTGCAAATGTCGAATCGAACGGCGTAAGCACCGGCCCTTTCACGATCAGCACCTGGTCCATGTTCATTCCCGGTTGTTGTTGGCTCATAAAATTTACCTGTCTGTAAACAATCAACGAACCAATCATCAAAACAAGCGTGATAGCAAATTGCCCTACAACAAGGCCGTTTCGCAACAATATTCCTTTGCCTGAATGAACGAATCTCCCTTTCAAAATCTCGATAGGTTTAAAGGAAGAAAAAACCAGCGAAGGATAGAGCCCGGAAACAAGAATACCAATAATCACTAAAACGGCCAGGCCTGAAATGATCCCGTAACCTGCGATGCCTTTTGTAAATAATGACGTGATGGATAGATCCTGCTGTTGTACCAGGGAATTAAAGTTGCCCTGTAAAATTCTGACAAGCAGGAGCGCGATCATTATTGCGATCGTATTGACAATAAATGATTCTGTTAAGAACTGCCATACCAACTGGTATTTATAAGCGCCTGATATTTTGCGTACGCCCACTTCTCTTGCTCTCTGCGCGGAACGTGCGGTAGTGAGATTGATATAGTTGACCCATGCGATAAGCATAATAAAGATAGCGGTCAAAAGCAGCCCCCATACTGTCACAGCGCTCCCGGTTTTACCGATCTCATATTCGAAATCAGAATACAGGTGCATTTTTGAAAGCGGTTGCAGGTAGAATTTCTCATCGCTTCCTGAGACTTTGGTACCATCAAAATGCCGCCTGCTGAATGCTGGCAGCTTTGCTTCCAGTGTTCTGTAATCTGTTCCTTCTTTTAAACGGACATAATGCCAGAAAGTGGATTCGGTAAAACTGTAATCGGACGCTGTCCATCTATTGTTGCCGCTTGCACTATACAACGAAACATAAGACAACAGAAGGTTGAGCTGCAGGTACGAATTAGCTGGAACATCTTTCATGACGCCCGTTATTTTATACGGAACGGAATCCCGGTCAAAGATAATAAGCTTACCCAAAACGGATGCAGCATCCTGCCTGGCACCCAGAATATTGGCTGCCAGCGATTCGGTAAGAATGATCGAATTGGGCTCTTGCAATGCGGTTTGCGGGTTACCCGCGATCAGGGGATAAGAAAACATGGAAAGAAAAGAATTATCTACCGCGATAGCGCGCTGATTTGCTATTTTGGTTTCACCATAAGTCATCACTTCAACGCGGTATGGTGTCACTCTTGTATATTCCGCCACTTCCGCGTAATCATCTTTCAGCGCCTTGCTGATGGCAGAATAAGTCATGGGTCCATGTTGTATCCGTTTGCCTTCCTGGAAACGATCATTCAATACTCTGTAAATGTTGTTTTTGTTTTTATGGAACTCGTCAAAACTCAATTCAAAATTCACATACTGAATAATGAGCATGCAGGCCGCCAGGCCAATGGAAAGACCGGCAATATTGATAGCCGAATAGCCTTTGTCGAGCGCCAGTCTGCGCCAGCCCGTTTTCCAATAATGTTTAATCATATCGGATGGGTTTTGATAATGTAAGACGGGTTGCCTGATGGATCGGATAATTCCGGGCCTCAACAAAAGCAATACATCTATCATGAACAGCAGGTCTGCTTTCCTCTTTCCATTTGCGCGCACACGTTCCTGGTAGAGTTCAATAAGGTCGCCTTCTATAGAATCGTGTAACTTCCGCCGGCAGAACCAACGAAAGAAACTTTGAAATATCGGTGGGGGAGTGGGCTGCTTTTTCATAAACTTCCATTGTATTATGATTCCAAAGCTGTTTTATAATCCAAATGCCGTTTTGGGAATCGCGTTCCATAATTCATTGCGGGTATCACGGTTATATTCCATCGCTTTTCTACCAAGGTTGGTGATCTGGAAATATTTTTTCGGTCTTCCTGCACGTTCCTCGGTTCTTTCCCCTTCAGCGGATTTGATATACCCTTTATCTTCCAGTCTCACCAGTGCCGTATGAAGAGCGCCCATGCTAACACTGCGGGAAAGTTTCTCTTCGATAGTTTTTTTGATCGATACACCATAGGCGTCTTTAAATAATACGCCGATGATCAGGAGCACGATCTCTTCAAATTCTCCCAATTGGTATTTTTTCATTTTCAATAATTATTTCCTAAATGTAGGAAAATTATTTATCTTTCCTTAAAAATTAGATGCTATGAAAAAATATTATCTCCTGGCGGGTGTATGTTTTTTATTTTCGCATGCCCTGTATGCGCAGGCGGTTAAGCTGGCGAAAAACGAATTGGAAGCGGTGAATGTGTCGATGTCGGTCGAGAGGCTGGGCGACAAAGAAGTCGTAAAGGTTATCATGGACACTTCCATAAAAAAAGCCGACCAGTCTACATTTGTACGGCTAAAAGGAATCGATTTCCAGGACGGTACGATCGAGCTGAAAGTATTGAGTAAGCTTACTCCTAACGCCCCTGATTACGCCAGGGGATTCATTGGCGTTGCCTTCCGGATCAACAGTGATAATACAAAGTTTGAATCCATGTATATCCGTCCCACGAACGGCAGGGCAGAAGACCAGTTAAGAAGGAACCATGCAACACAATATTTTTCGTTTCCCGATTATGGCTTTCAACGGTTGCGCGACGAAGCTGCGGGACAATATGAGTCTTATGCAGATATGGGCCTCAATGAATGGATCAGTTTGCGGATTGTAGTGCGCGGTGCACAGGCAAAACTTTTCCTGAATAATAACAAGCAGCCGGTACTGATCGTAAATGATCTGAAACTCGGCGCCGAAAACAAAGGTGCCATCGGCCTTTGGGTTGATGTTGGCACTGAAGGATATTTCTCCGACCTAAAAATATCTAAAGAGAAATAACAGGTCGATGGTAACATCCCTATCAAATACCCACCAGCTGATATCTGTTCTAAAAGCGAAATCCTGCAAGCAGTCCACACGAGACGGGAAATGCGAGGCAAATTATTGGAGATTTTAGCTTTCAGTTAGATATGATAACTTTAATATCGTGAAGCCACTGACTTCGCATTCACGTTTACCCTAAAATTTGTTATTAAGAAATAATGATGGCAATGTATGCCGAAACTCCAGGGCTGCGCCGGCGCCAAAAGAACGCAGTGGCAGGAATACTACTTAATAAAAAGTTAAATCATGGCTAAAAATTATCCTTCCATTGCTTTCACTGAAGCAATAAAAAAATTACAGGAGAAAGCGGGTAGCCGGGCAAGCTATGCCAGGTTGGAAAACAATACTTATGTTGAAGGATTAACTGGAAATGAAATTGAATTTATCCGTGAACGGGATAGTTTTTATATGGCCAGTATTGGCGAAAATGGATTTCCTTATATTCAACACCGCGGAGGCCCTAAGGGATTTCTAAAGATACTTGATGCAAAGCGGATAGGCTTCATTGATTTTCGTGGTAACATGCAATACATTTCAGTTGGCAACATTGAAACGAATAACAATGTATCACTCATCATGGTTGATTATCCTGCAATGGCCCGATTGAAAATCCTGGCGAAGGCTGTCGTTATAGATCTCAAAGACGATCCCGCTTTGTATGATTCGCTCAATTTACCGGATTATAAATTTAAAGCTGAACGGATGATGACCTTTAACATTGAAGCCTACGACTGGAATTGCCCTCAACATATTGCTCCGAGGTACACGCTTGAAGAAATTCAGGAAGCTTTTGCGCCCCAAACCAAGCTTATCGAAAAAATGGAAGAAGAAATTAGAACATTAAAGGCGTCATTGAAGTAAATAGAAGTCATTGGTCATACAAGGAGTTGAACTTAGGGACAAACATTCGGTTTCGAGCAACAATATGTTTTATTGATTAATCCTGCAAATGTAAGTTTACAGGCAGTAAAATCTGCCGATGGAATATGGAGCCATGGGGTTATGTGGTGTACGAATACAATTCACATTAAGTCTATGTTAGTTGCGCCATCGTAACAACAGGGATATCCTTTACAGGATGTTTGCAAAGTTCATGATAGCCTTGTTGGTTATATTGATATCCGTTTTCTGCCAGGTCCCACAATAGGGGAGCCAGGCTTAGAACCGATGCTTTAAATCCCTGCACAATCGCACCCATGTTGCCTGTTCCCTTAGAAAGCGCTGCTTCATTTTCGATTTCGAAGGGGCCGCGAAATTCTTTTGATTTTAATGCATTTACAAAAGACCGCCAATCAACACTATCAGAGCCACCGAAACCAGGAAGCGTAGCTTCATAATTATGCCGGTCCCATTCATTCTGAGCTATTGGGACACCAGCCCGCTGAGCGAGCTCTGGATTAACCAGTTGCCTCGCATAGAGATTTCCCCAGTAAACATCATTACGCTTCAAAGTTCCTTTCACATGGATGCGATGCATTCGTTTTATATCAGAATGTAAGATCACATCAACCGGGTCAGTATGTTGCCAGATATCATGAGAAGGGTCATAAATTTCACCATGTGCTTTACTAGGAATGATCTCATACATCAGCTTCCGTGCCGCTAATACGCCTGAAAGATTATTGAACGTGCCGGTATACCCCGGCGGGCGCCAACCTTCCATGGGACAATTTTCGTAAAGTATGGTCACACCTAAGTCTTCTGCATAACGGATAATAGGTTCAAATATCCGTGCGTACTCATCAAGATTTTTCTGAAAACCATTTTCCTGATTTCCCAGGTCATGATTGTAGCCAACAAAGGTTCCTACTTTTATATCATTGGCATCGCCACCCAGCATGTATGCTATGCGAATAAGGCGTAGTAAATGATCTTGATTGTTGATACGCTGTGCAGGATCACCTCCAATCAGATTGTCAAATGCACCTAATGATAACTGTAATTTTGCCGCATTAAACTTGTCTATTAATTGACTGGCATGATCAGGTGAAAAGTTTTCGTAATCCAGGTGTGTAGCAACAAAGTCATTGCGGGTGCTATCTTTTCTGAATACACAGACGTCTAAACCTTGAGCGCCAATTTCTTGTGCCTTTACAATAATTTCATCCAATGTCAGCCGGTCAAAGGCCGATGTCATGATCCATATCTGATTGTTCATTACAAGTATTGAACTATCAAAGTTAAGTAATCATCAACAAGTAAAACTTTGAATTAACCTTTACAAACCCTGACGGAATAAATCCCAGATCCAAACGATGCGGCAGAAAACGGCAAAATTATGAAACCATTTATTTCCCTTTGCTTCATAATATATATGGATAAACCAACCTGATATATTCATAAAATAAAAGTTGAGTTGATGGTCACGAATAGTTTTGTGTTTTGCCCTCTATGGTCAACATCAGCATGCAGCTAAATGCTGTACCAGAAATTCGGGCAAGTGCTATGAGGTTTCAAGGTATTTTTCTATCTTGAAGGGTTCTTCAAAAACTAACTAACCCCAAGCTACCCTGTGTTACAAAATCGTCACTTCTGGCTTTGCCTGATAGCGTTGTCAGCCGGTTTATCATTATTCTCTCAACCAGTAATTACATCTGTTTCCCCTCAGTCCGGCACGATCGGTTCTACGGTAACATTGAACGGAGTGAATTTTAGTACCGTGCCAGCCGAAAACATCGTCTATTTCGGAGCAGTCCGTGCAAGTGTAACTTCATCCGGTTCGGGTACAATAACTGTGGCGGTGCCTGCTGGCGCGGGTTATTGTCCGATAAGTATTACTGTTAATGGCTTAACAGCTTATTCATCATCACCGTTCCTGGTCAGATATCCGGGGGGAGCGCTAACCGAGGGTGCTTTCACTTATGCTGGTACGCTGGATGATGTGAGCAACAGCGAAACAATTGATATGGCTTCCGGTGATTTTGACGGCGACGGTAAATCAGATATCGCCACGGTTGACCGCATAAACGATGAGCTGTTTATCTATAAAAATATCAGCCTGGGTACTAAAATCTCTTTTTCATTGGTTGCGCGGGTTACTACCGGCAACCAACCTGTAAGTCTAAAGACAGGCGATCTTGACGGAGACGGAAGACTGGATATTGTTGTAAGTAATAAGAACAGCAATTCAGTCTCAATATTCAGGAACACCGGGTTTCCAGGAACCGTTTCATTTGCTTCGAAATTGGATCTAAGTACTGCTCAACTGCCGCTTGACGTTGCAATAGCTGATTTTGATGGCGATGGTAAACCGGATATTGCTACTGGTAATAGTACTCTTCTTCCCGCTTCAGTTTCCGTACTAAGAAACGTCAGCACAATCGGAGCTCTCGCCTTTGCAACGAAGATCGAGATACCGGTTATCTACGGAGGAACCAGCATTGCCGCCGGTGATCTTAACGGCGATAAAAAGCCCGACCTTGTGGTTGTATCTCTTGCTGCAAATATGATGTCTGTGTTAATTAACAACAGTTCAGTTGGCAGTATGGCATTTTTGCCCGCAATTGATTATACGACCCCTTCAGGTCCTGTCGGCATTGTTCTTGGTGACCTGGATGGAGACGATAAAACCGATGTGGCATTTGCAAATTATTTTCAGAATACAATTTCTGTTTTTCGTAATACTTCCGGCGGAGGAAGTTTTTCACTTGTAAAAGGAAATGAAGTCTATGTAAATGGTGCGTATGAATTAGCATTGAACGACGTGGATGGTGACGGCAAACCTGATCTTGTTGTGCCGACATTTGATCCATCGGGATTCTCTGTTGTCAGGAACAACAGCACGGTGTCAGGTATTGCCTTTGAGTCACCAATCGGGTTCCCTTCCAGCTGTGGTACCAACGTGCTGGCCGGCGATTGGGACAATGACGGTAAAACTGATGTCGCAATCGGATGCGGAGTTTTTCGTGCTGGTATCTGGCGAAATAAGTCGACCGAACCACAAATCAGTTCGTTCTCACCAACATCCGCAGTGACCGGACAGCTTGTGACAATCACGGGTGCAAATCTTACGGGCGCCACATCAGTTACTTTTGGTGGTATTGCGGCGACTGGATTTACGGTTCATTCATCTACAAAAATAACAGCAACCGTGGGTGTTGCTGCCTCTGGAAAAATAGAAGTGACTACATTGGATGGAGTCGCTGTTGGCTATGATTTCATATATTCATCACCACCCTCAATAACATCATTTACACCACTCACAGGCGGGCCCGGAACGGTTGTGACAATCAGTGGTACAAATTTGGCCACGTTGAGAGATGTCAGATTTGGTGGTGTCTCTGCCAGTTCATTTACATTGATTGATGCAACAACGGTTACTGCAGTCGTTGAGCAGGCAGACTCGGGCGAGGTAGCGGTGTTCACAAATTTTGGGTTCGCGGTATTACCTGGTTTTGTTTTTATCCCGCCGGCTGTTATCAAAGAATTTGGTCCGGCAGATGCAGGCACCGGGGATACTATCAGCATTTATGGCGACCATCTTGGTGGTGCCACAGAGGTAACGTTTGGCGGTGTGCCCGCGACTTCGTTTGTCGTTTTATCTTCAACCAATATCAAAGCCATAGTTGGAAATGGAGCCTCAGGAGAGGTCGCCGTTCATACACCCGTGGGGATTGCAACTAAACAGGATTTCCGGTATTACCCACCACCAATCATTAACAGGTTTGTGCCGGATTCTGCAAGTGAAGACGATTACGTTACCATATTCGGTAACAATTTCGGTTCGGCATACGCAGTAAGTTTTGGCGGCGTACCGGCGCAATTCTCAAGATCCAATACAACAGAAATAACTGCGCGCGTGCCGAAAGGCGCCTCGGGTAACGTGGTGGTACAAACGAATTTTGGTACTGGCTCGAAAGCGGGATTTACATTTTTACCATTGCAAACAGTTGATTATTTTTCACCTGCCAGTGGTCCGATAGGAACAACAATCACCATCACCGGTACTCACTTTAATGAGGTTCTGGGTGTTTATATAGGCGGAGAGCCGGCTGTCTCGTACACGGTCCTGTCTCCAACAATGATTACGGCTACAGTTGACAGCGGCAATTCGGGCTCGGTGATGGTCAAAACAAGGGTAGGCTTTGCTGAGTCAGTTACAGACTTCAAATTTATCTATCCGCCATTGACCTTAACCAGTTTTTTCCCGATGGCAGCAACTACCGGTGACACAATTCAAATCACCGGTTCCAATTTTTTCAGGGTAACCGGGGTAATTTTTGGGGGTGTAATGCAAGGGTATTTTACAATGAATTCTACCATGAGCATAACAGTAATTGTTCCCAGGGGAGCATCGGGAGATGTCGTGGTGACGTCTTGGGCAGGAAACGATACGCTAAGCGGTTTCACTTTTTTGCAGCGACCGCCGAAGATAACTGATTACTCCGGAAGCGGAGGTGAAGGCCAGGCAATCTCAATTATCGGGGAAGATTTCGAAAACGTGACAAGTGTAAGTATCGGCGGCGTAAGCGTCAGTTCGTATTTAGTAAATTCAAGTACATCAATCACAGCGATTGTGGGTAAGGCCGCCACGGGCCCTATTAAAGTCACCACCCAGGGGGGAAGCGCAACCTCATTGTATAATTTCTATTACGATGTACCCAACATTACCTCGTTTAATCCAGTCTCCGGTCCTGTTGGTACTGAAGTCACGATCATCGGTTCAGGTTTTTATAATGTATGGTCCATCTCTGTTGGCGGGATACAAGTTCGCGCTATTCGGAAGATCACGACTGATACAATCAAAGTGATAATGGATCCCGGTAATTCAGGAGAGATCTTTATCAGGACTCAAGCCGGTTCTGCAAGATTTGGTAAGTTTATCCTGACCGCTCCTACGCCATTCATTAAGGCAGTCACTCCTTCCTTGGCCGCAACCGGGTCGGTAATACGCATTGCAGGAAATAAATTCTCTGGTACGACCGCTGTGAAGTTTGGAAATGCAAGTGCATCATCTTTCATAGTTCAGTCCGACTCGCTTATCACAGCAGTTGTTGGTTCCGGGCAATCCGGCGATGTTGTAGTCACGGCACCGACTGGTACAGCAAATTTCGCAGGCTTCCTGTATAGTAACGGACCAGTCATAACATCCGTTAACCCCATGTCAGCGCCGGTAGGAGCGACTGTCACAATCGTGGGTCATAATTTCAATCCGCAGGTATCCGGAAACACTGTTCATTTTGGGTCCTTAAAAGCAACGGTGTTGTCGGCAACAGCGACCAGTGTCACCGTTTCCGTACCGATGGGAGCAGCCTATGAGCCCATCAGCGTTACAGTTAACGGCCTCTCATGCTATACGAATAACTCCTTCAATGTAACGTTCACATCTTCGGGAATTTTGGGAGTAAATTCTTTTGCTCCAAAGATTGATTCGGTTGTCGGCGTTAACCCTAACTATCTGTCAGCTGGCGATGCAGATCTTGATGGCAAGAATGATTTTGCGGTCTCTCTTACTTATCCTTTGTCCCAGGTGTCTTTATTAAAGAACCGGAGTCATCCGGCTTCCGTTTCTTTATGGCTTGAGAAAACGTATTCAAATGTTTCGGCTGTTGGTGGAGCAGTCTTTGCCGATTTGGATGGCGATGGTAATGTTGATATGGTGGTACCTGAAGGTTACCAGGTTACAGGGATATCAGTGTATCGCAACACCAGCAAAGGAGGGGTTTTGTCTTTTGCCGACAAGCATGTTGTCGCCTCGTTCTCCGGTTCACATGTGGCGGTAGGCGATATCGATGGTGATGGGAAGGCAGATCTGGCCGTTCTCAATGATGGGGCTTCAATTATGAATATATATAAGAATAACAGTAGGCCAGGGATGCTCTCATTCTCACAGGTGGTCACGGTGTCATTTCCAGGATACCCGGTAGGAATACGAATAAACGATTTTGATCTAGACAACAAACCAGATATCATAATTGCGACAAATGCGAGTGTCATTGTTTTCAGGAATACCAGTACTGCTGCAGGGATTTCGGTATTTACTGACAAATATCATTCTTATATGACCGCAATGGGTACGCAAGGTCTCGCCTTAGCTGATCTTGATAATGATAACCGGAACGATGTGATCATTACAAATCCGGCAATGAATACTGTCGGTTACATTATGAATGTGAGCGAACACGGTGACATAGCACTTGCTACGAAAGTTGATATGATTACCGGAACCGGTCCCTATAACGTTTGTATCGGCGACATGGATGGTAATGGAAAACCAGATCTGATTATCACCAATAGCTATAGCTCTTCAGCCTCTGTTTTTCGGAATGTTAGTCTCAATAATGCTGTGTCTTTCGCCGGGCGTTTCGAGATGCCAACTGGAAAAACGCCACGTGGTATTGCCATTGCGGATGTGAATGTCGATGGAAGACCGGATATAGTCACTTCAAATTACGGAGATGGTACGCTTTCAATATTACGAAATATGGTTGCCGGGCAATTTGTATGGTCGTTCGCGCCAACCTCCGCCACGCAAGGGGCAACGATTACCATTCGCGGTACCGGGTTTATTGGTACCACTGATGTGCGTTTCGGGAGCGTGCCTGCCGGTTCGTTTACAGTGATAAATGATTCAACGATTTCCGCTATAGTAAGCCGCGGGAAAACAGGAAGCGTATCGGTTATTGCCGGTGCAGGTACGGCCGGCCTGCCAGGTTTCACATATCTTACTACTTCGCCTACAATTACAAGCTTTACTCCAGATCATGGTCCTTCTGGTACATCCGTGATCATCACCGGGACAAATTTTTCCGATGCAACGGAAGTAACCTTCGGTGGTGTATATGCTGCTTCCTTTATTGTAAACTCGCCTACATCCATTACTGCGATCGTTGGTGTCGGTGAATCGGGCGTGATAAATGTTACAACGCCTGAAGGTTCCGCAACCGGGTCGATATTTACGTTTGAAACTATCACCGGTGTTAGCAACGTTGCCAGGGATTCCAAAGATCTGACGATTTCGCCTAACCCTGCCCGTGACATGGTGCTGATAAAACACCCTGTAACATCTAAAAACGTGATGGTGAGATTTGTGGATTTGTCGGGACGGGTCGTTAAAGAAGCGACTGCCCTAAGAAATACAAAGGAAACATGGGTTCATATTTCAGACCTGAAACAAGGGATCTATGAAGTGATCTGGATTGATGACACCCGGATGCTATCACGAACACTGATGGTTGTGGCGAATTAAGATTACCCGTTCGTCTTCTTTTCTATATCAGTGTCGTCCTTGGACGGGCTTGACATCCAACGAAGTTCTCGTCAGTACTTTGAGCAACAAAACGTAAACAAATGACTGGAAAAAACAATATTGGAAAGTTCAAGATGGACTTTAATATCTTATTTATGTAAGGCTTCACATACAGATTCTAATATTCCGCTTATTAATACAGGCGGCTCTCCCCATTTTTTAATGGTTTGATCGGATAGTATCTTATAAATCGAACTTTGCCCTCCAATCTCACCGGTAGTAAGTCCCATAACAATGGTATTAATTCTATGATGACGAATAACATACTAGCACATGATACAGGGTTCATGGGTCGTGTACATTATGCAATCTGAAAGGTCGGTATTGCCAAACTTCTTTACCACATCTCTTGTGGCTTCTATCTCGGCATGATGGGTAATATCCTTTTGGGTTTTACCGCCCTCAATACCTTCAGCAATGATCTGGCCATCCTTAACAAGTACCGCTCGCTAAATATCCACCGCTCGTAGCTGCATTGAAAAAGTTGAAACATAATGTAATTCTTGACGGTGAGACAGCGGTGATGAACGCTGCCGGCATTCCCGACTTTGATGCTATTCAAACATTCAATGGCAATGATGAACCTATTTTTTATTATGCATTTGATATACTTTGGATAGATGGATACAACCTCATGGATCTTTCCCTTCTTCAAAGAAAGGAAATACTTGCCCTCATACTCAAAGATAATAATGTAATCCGCTATAGTGAACATTTTTCGGATGGAGCAAACCTCTATGAACAAATGAAGAAGCTTGGGTTGGAGGGAATCATTTCCAAGAAAGCAACATCTACTTATAATCCTGGTGAACGTGGCCCGAACTGGTATAAAACTCCAACCGAAATCCGGCAAGAGTTCGTTATTGTGGCTGGATAGAATCAGATAAGGGCAGGGCTTTCCGGTCGCTGTTATTTGGAGCTTACAAAAATAAAAAGCTGGAATGGATTGGGCACGGAGGGGGAAGTTTCAGGGACAAAGAAATGCCCGGGATAATGAAAAAGCTAAAACCCCTGGAAACAAAAACAGTCCTTTTAATACATAAAAGACATGGAAGGACGGGAACCCGATTGTGCCTCGATACTTACCGTGGACAGGAAACATAAAGCCGCAGGAAAACGCGCAAAGATCGATTACCTCGTTGCAAACAATGAGGCCACTTTATTATATATGATAAACCTTGGCTGCATAGATATAAACCCATCTACCTCCCGTGTCAGGTCACCCAATCATCCTGATTACATAATTATAGATCTTGATCCTTCTGATGATGATTTTAAAAAAGCCATAAAGACTGCGATAGCTGCGAAAACGTTTTTTGATAGCAAAAAGCTCAAGGCATTCATCAAAACATCCGGAAAAACCGGTATGCATTTATATCTTCCTTGCCCCGACTTTGATTTCAGGCAGGCCAGGGACATTGCTGAAAACATTTGCAATGCCATTCACGAATTGGTGTCAGGATTCACCACTACTGCTGTGAATATTTCAAGTCGTGGGAATAAGTTATATATCGACTCAAATCAGAATGATTTTGCCGACACCGTGGCAACGCCTTATGCAGCCCGGCCTTTTCATCATCCTTCCGTTTCAACACCTCTCGACTGGAAAGAAGTAAAACTTTCATTGGATCCTTTGCAGTTTGATATAAATACAATTGTAGCGCGCATCAAAAAAAAAGCGATTTATTTGAGGGTATCATGGATAATAAAATTGCTATAGCCAATTCCAGGGTGTTGAAAATACTTTGAATGACATTCATGTTCCGAATGCTATCACACATAAGTCTCCGGAAGTGATATATATGCTCCAATTTCGCAACGGCTTGTCGCGATATATTAAAAGGGTATTAGCCGGTTTTATTCTTGCCTGTAAGTAGGAGCAAAAAATGGAAAAACATTAACGTATAATTGTTATATTCGGACCCTCTTTCCGGGCTAAAGTCTTATGTATTATAAAATAACGAATATAATTTAACTGGAAGTTTACAGTTTGATAAAATTTAATAAAAGCTAACCGGGAAATGGAAAACAAAGATATAAAAGAGAGATTATACAGCGTTGAACGAACAATTTGTACTTATACTCAAACAAATGAGTTTGTTCGTGAAATCAATATTGATAATATTCCTTTTGAAACATTGAGCACAATTGTATCCCCAAAAAATGATGATCCTCTCTTGTACGACGGGTATTTATTAACCGCTCATCAGTTAAATAGATTAAATTCCTTAATTAATATTAAAATAGAAATTGATCTGGACTCTTTTTTTTACGTCTTAGAATGTTCGGGTATATATAATTGAGAAAATCAGGCAACCTGCATTGTCAAAATTGCAAGCTCATCGGAATAATTTTCGGTAAGTATTTTTACTTTACATTGGATTAGATGAATGCCTATTCACAGTATACTGACGAAGAACTTTTTCAATTCATTGCCGGTGGCAGCGAACACGCATTTCACGCGTTTTTTTCACGGTACAATACTAAACTCTTCTACTTTATATTATATATCGTGCGACTTGAAACCGATGCAGAGGAGCTTACGCAGGATGTTTTTGTAAAATTATGGGCGAATCGTAGTAGGTTGGCAGATATAACAAATCCAGGAAATTATCTTTTTGTCATTGCACGAAATTCCGCACTGGATCAGCTTGACAAGCAATCGACTCAAAAACGCTTAAAAATAGCTGTCGCGACAAACGATTTGTTGTCAAACATTACTGAAGATGAAGTTCTTTACCGGGATAGTAAAAAGCTTATTGCATTAGCGGTTGAACAGTTACCTGGTATGCAAAAGTCTGTTTACCAGCTAAGCAAAAATGCAGGACTGTCAAGATATGAAATTGCCGAACGTCTGAATATATCGCCGAACACCGTAAAAAATCATCTGGGCACTGCTATTAAATCGATCCGCCAATACCTCGAACGGCATGGCCAGTTTGGTGTCATCTACCTCCTCCTGCATATTTTTTAAATAAATTTTTAAACCGGCTAGTACAAGTCAGCCTGTCAAACGTCCCTTATATAACTACTGCTAATGGAGCCACTTAATGACAGATTAAATTATTTATTACGCGGATACCAGACCAAAACTCTGGATGCGCAAGAACATCAGGAATTACTGCAATTGCTTGAAGCAAAGTGGCAGGAATCAGGCACGGGCACATCCGCTCCGCTTGTGGACTGGGAAAAAATGTTTGAAGACGTCATTGCTACACCTGTATTACAAACTGACCGCAAGGTCTTCACGTTAAACCAACCCTGGTTTAAATATGCCGCTGCCATTCTTATTATTTTTGGTACCATCAGCTATGTTTATCTCTACAATGGCCGCTCCGCAATCCAAAAAGAACAAAAGGCGACCGCTTCAAAAATACATGATGTAGCACCTGCAGGTATGAAAGCCATGCTGACACTCGCTGACGGCTCCACTATCATTTTAGATAGTGTCGCCAATGGGCCACTTGTGCGGCAGGGAGACTTTAATGTTGTGAAAAGGACGAACGGTCAGTTAGAATATCAGGCACTCGCCCCTTTACCGGACAGCAGTGCTGCAGCGGCTTCTGGCTTTACCCGCAATACTTCGGATTCACTTCAGAATAATAGGGTAACAGGTTTCAACACGATGAGTACGCCAAAGGGTGGGCAATTTCAATTACGATTACCAGATGGTTCACGCGTATGGCTCAATGCAGCCAGCAGTATTACTTTCCCAACAGCTTTTGTTGGAAAAGAAAGGACAGTATCAATTCAGGGTGAAGCTTTTTTTGAAGTAGCTAAAGATGCAAATATGCCCTTCATTGTGAAAATCAGAAATAATGATGACGTAAAAGTGTTAGGTACAAAATTCAATGTTAACGTTTATGGAGATGAACCGGGAGCTATTACAACTCTAATCGAAGGATCTATAAAAATTGCGGGTAATGTTATGTCGCCAGGGTATGCTTATAATAATGGGCAGCTTGTAAGAGCCGATACGAGCAAAGCAGTTGCCTGGAAAAATGGCCTCTTCAATTTTAACAAATCTTCCCTTCAGCAGGTAATGTTTGAGATTGCCCGTTGGTATGATGTTGAAGTCGTTTATGAAAAAGAAGTTCCCAATATTCAGTTATGGGGAAAAGTCGGCAGGGATCTGAGCTTAACACAGGTTCTCAGTGGGCTACATGACATGCACGTCAATTACCGGCTTGAAAAGGGAAAAAGATTAGTGATTTTACCATAACACCAAAATACGAAATAAGGAAAATTTTTCATTGGTTCATTGCCATATATAATAAACCCAAACATTGCTTAAGTATGAAATTAACTGCAATTAGAATCCTGCAAACGGCAGGGCTAAGTAAAACGATGCGTGTCATGAGACTAACGACCTTTCTTATTTTTGCAATATGCCTGCAGGTAAGTGCAAAAGGAATTTCCCAGACAATTTCTTTGCAGGGCAAGAATCTTCCCATTCAAAAAATATTTGCTGAAATTGAATCTCAAACAGGTTACCTGGTTGCCTGTAATTATGAATTATTTAAACTTGCCAAACCGGTAACAATATCTGTAAGGGATGTAACGCTGGAGCAATTCATGAACCAGGTTCTTAAAGGGCAGCCATTAAGATATTCGATCCAGAACCGAACAATCTTTATCAGTATACTACCCGATATTGCCTCAAAGTCTGAGCAAGCTAATACGCCTGTTGCGGCGCCGCCTGCAACCATCTCTGGTGTTGTCAGCGATTCAACAGGGGAAGGGCTTTCCGGCGTAAGTGTGCAGGTGAAAGGCAGCTCCCGGGGTACTACCACAGACGAAAATGGTCGATACAAGCTTGAAATAAATGATGAAGACCAGGTGCTGGTATTTTCTTTCATCGGCTTCAGGCAGCAGGAGGTGCGGATAAATGGCAGGCAGCTGATAAGTATTAATCTTGCCCGAATTACTGATGCACTAACCGATATCGTGGTGGTAGGATATGGTACGCAAAAGAAAAGTGATATCACCGGTACGGTGGCGTCTCTTCCAAAAGAGAGATTGGAAATGGTGCCAAACATAAATATTGCGCAGGCTATACAGGGAGCAATTCCCGGAGTAATGATACAAACGTCTAACGGAGGTGCAGTACCTGAACAGGAACTGATGATCCGCGGCCGCAATTCAATTAAGGCAAGTAATACACCACTGGTAGTTGTAGATGGTATTCCCTACAGCGGATCGTTGAATGATATTAATCCGAATGACGTTAAATCGATTGAAGTGTTAATGGACGCCTCATCTGCTGCTATTTATGGCTCAAGAGGTGCTAACGGGGTAATTCTTATCACTACGAAAGAAGGTTTTGAAGGTAAAACGATTATTGCTTACGACGGAAAGTATTCCATCCAGAAATATGTGAATATACCCGACATCATGAATGGTGAAGAGTTTTATAAATTTAAGAACCAACGAATTCCCGGGAGTGTAACACAAAGCGAACAAGCAGTGTACGATGCCGGAAAAGCCGTTAACTGGCTTGACCTGGGCATGCGCAACGGTGCGAGCCATCAACATAATCTTTCCGTTTCAGGCGGCTCAAAGACTTTTAAATATTTTATATCAGGCGGGTTTCTTGATGTCAAAGGTTTGGTACTTAATGATAACTACCTGCGCGCAACGAGCAGAATCAATATTGATACAAAAATTACTAACTGGCTTTCTATTGGTACCCGAACACAGTTGTTATATGATGACCGGAGCGGATCATCCCTTGACATGAATGAATTGTTCTATAGAAATCCACTTGCAACAGCTTATAATGAAGATGGTTCGTTAACTATAACCCCGATTGCAGATGATCCCGTCCGTACCAATCCTCTTTCACCGATCTTATACGACAACCTGAATGTGTCTAACCAGGTGATCACAAACAACTATGCGGTTATCAAAGTACCATTTATACCCGGCTTAAGTTATCGGCTGAATACCGGTTATAGAATTCGCTTTACAGACAATTCTACATACCGGGGCAGAAATACGAAAGTTGGTTTGGATGCAAGAGGTAGTGCGAACACAGACCGCAGCAAATCCAGTAACTCTATTATTGAGAATATCATATCATATGAGCGCAAGTTTGGAAAGCAAAATCTAACGGCAACGGGCTTGTATAGTTTTGAAGAAAACACAGGAAGTTCAAACACACTTAGTGCAAGTGGTTTTCCCCATGATGTGCTATCATGGTATTCGGCCGCACAAGCGGAGCTTGTCACTCCTGGTTTTGCTTACAACAAAACAGATCTGATCTCCCAGATGCTACGTTTGAATTACTCATACGATAGCCGTTATCTTGTAACAGTTACAGGACGGCGTGATGGTTACTCTGGTTTTGGATCCGCTAATAAATGGGGGTTCTTTCCATCAGTAGCTCTTGGATGGAACTTCGCCAATGAAAAGTTTTTTCCGTTTGAAAGTATATTTAACCAGTTGAAACTTAGAGTTTCTGTTGGCCGGAATGGTAACCAGGCTTTGGGTGCATATGAAACAATTTCGCGTTTAAGTTCAGAAGATATGGTTTCACTCGGCACAACCTTACCCGGCTATAAACCAAGCGTGCTCGGACAGGACAATCTTGGTTGGGAATCAACAAACACGATCAATGCAGGCTTAGATTTTGTCATTGCAGGTAGTCGTTTATCAGGTGATATTAATGTCTTCCGCGCTAATACCAGCGATCTCCTTTTAAACAGATCTATTTCTCCTGTTCATGGAATCACTTCCATTACTCAAAACATCGGTAAAACACAAAATAAAGGAATTACCGTTTCTCTCAACTCAAAAAATTTCACCACCAATAATTTCAAATGGACGACTTCCGCAAATTTCTCTTACCTGCAGAATGAAATTGTTTCGCTATATGGAGAACTAGATAGTGATGGAAATGAAATTGATGATTTATCTAACCGCTGGTTCATAGGCTCACCAATCCGGGTGAATTATGATTATGTATTCGGTGGTGTTTGGCAAACAGATAAAGCCGCCGAAGCTTCGCAATGGGGTACAAAACCAGGCTATAGTAAGATAAATGATATTAATGGCGATGGCAAACTGAACTCTGATGACAGACAGATCATTGGACAGCAGGATCCAAAAGTGTTATGGGGACTTAGTAATACTTTCTCATACAAAAATTTTAACCTGAATGTATTCATTCACGGGGTCCATGGAGTCACAAAGGTGAATGATCTGATGTCGGACCTTGGCGTAACAGCGGGTGTAAGGCACAATACCACTGTCAAAAATTGGTGGACGCCCGAAAATCCATCTAATGATTTTCAGATGAACCATATTGATGCCCACCTGATGTCCGGAATCTATGCTCCCGTGTATGAAAATGCCAGTTTCGTGCGAATAAAAGATGTATCGCTTGCTTATGATTTACCAAAATCAGTTTTGGACAGGCTGCGGTTTATAAAATTACAGGTTTATGTCAGTGGGCGGAACCTGGCTACAATTACCGATTGGCGTGGTCTTGACCCTGAACTGAGTAGCCAGGTGAGTATGCCGTTACAAAAAGAATTCGTTTTCGGGATTAACCTGGCACTGTAGTGTATCAGGCATTAAACATTTTAAATAAATTATCATGCGACAAAATTCCTTTTATATAATAGCGCTTTCTTGTATCATTTTTTCCCAGGTTGGCTGTTCTAAAGAAAAGCTGAATGAGAAGCCACCGCATCTGATTACCACTGAATCGTTGTATTCCACCTATGAAGGTTTTCAAACCGGTATAAACGGCTGTTATTCATTAATGAGAGACGAACTGGATGCGCCAATAGATTTCTATCAGGCGATGTTTACCATAGGCACCGATAATATGATCCCAAATTATCGCCAGGGATTTGGCGATATCGCATATTCCTGGGGTTCGAACAACAACCCGACAAGGTCATCTTACTCTGCCGTCTTTGATTGGTTATACAGAATAGTTAATTCTGCAAATACAATTATTGGTCAAGCTGAAAAACGACAAGACGTTGATTGGACAGGGGGAGGCACAAGTGCTGAAGACAATAAAAACAAAGTTATTGCCGAAGCCAAAGCTATACGTGCATGGGCTTATCGTCACCTGAGTTATAGCTGGGGTGATGTTCCACTTTCGCTCGAGGAGTCGCTTGGGTCCACTATCAAAACCGACTGGTACCGTGCACCCGTAGCCGAAGTGAGAAATCAGATTTTAGCCGATTTAACATTTGCTCATCAATATATCCCTGTAGAAGCGTCTCTTCCCGGCAGAATGACTAAAGGTGCTGTACAGCATTATATTGCTGAAATGTATCTCACGGTTAAAAAACCTGACAGCGCCCTTTTCTGGGCAAACAAGGTAATCAGTACATCAGCCTACAAACTAATAACAACCAGGTACGGTGTAAAAAAGAATGAGCCCGGCGTCCCGTTTATGGACATGTTTCAACCAGGTAACCGGAACCGCGTAGAGGGGAATACAGAAGCGTTATGGGTATGGCAGTACGAGTTTCAAACAATTGGTGGAGGTGATGATCCCTCCACACGTGCCAACCATCTGGGCAGGTATATGGATGTTAAGATTGGCAATGTGATTCCATTACAAATAACTTTTGAAAGAGGTGGAAGGGGCAAGGCATATTCGGCATTAACAAAATGGGCGATAGATGCGTATGAACCGCAGGATATGAGAGGTTCCAATTTCGCCATCAGGAAATTCTTTATTCTTAAAGATCAGGCGCAGAACGCTCCGTATCCGGCCGATAAACTACCTGTAGGTTATAAATTCGGTGATACGATCTGGATGAATTGGAAAACCGATATTACAGAAGCGACCTGGCAAAGAAACGATTGGCCTTTCTCCCGTAAGGTAGAAGGCACCAACGCTGCAAATGTGACCCAGAGCCCGAATTTTGATGATTATATCGCATTAAGGCTTGCGGATACTTATCTTATAAAAGCAGAAGCACAACTATTGGCGGGATCACCCGGTGATGCTGCACAGACAATTAATATTATCCGGCGAAGATCAGGCGCGAGCGACGTGACGGCCTCTATGATTAATATCGATTTTATTCTTGATGAGCGTTCGAGGGAGCTTGTACTTGAAGAAGAGCGGCGCTTCACTTTGTTACGGACTGATAAATTGCTTGAAAGAGCAAAAAAGTATAATCATTTCGGCGGGGAAAAAATTGCTGAAAAAGACAAACTTTTTCCGGTTCCGCAAAGCGTGATAGATGCTAATTTAACAAAGGAAATGACACAAAATCCAGGTTATTAAGATAATAATTACGCCTCAAC
This sequence comes from Flavitalea sp., assembly GCF_035489435.1. Lineage (NCBI taxonomy): Bacteria > Pseudomonadati > Bacteroidota > Chitinophagia > Chitinophagales > Chitinophagaceae > Flavitalea > Flavitalea sp. The sequence goes on along the minus strand of NZ_DATHKG010000185.1, from coordinate 1,443 downwards.
TTCGGCGTTTAAATTGGTTGATGGCAAATGATCAGGGCCCTTCGTAAAAAGAAGGGCTTTCCTGTTAGTAAAAATTGCTTGAATCTTCCATCTGCGGGTAGTCCTTGACAAGCTCTGCAGATTTACTGGGTAGGACAAATTGTCTGATTATTTCAGGCATCTGTAACCCAGGCGATATTTGTGTAGTCAAAGAATCAATCAAAATACTAAACATGAAGTTTCTGCCATTTTTTATACTCATTCATTTTTTTGCCGCTGCACAGGCCGTGCACCCTAATGCGGGCAGCTCTTTGCCGGCAAGAGAAAAAGAGATTGATGCGCTTTTAGAAATTGGAACCACAACCAAACTCCCGGTGCAACGATTGCTATTGTAAAGGATGGGCAGATGGTTTTCTCAAAGGGAAATGCAGCTTGCCAGTAAGTCAATTAAAATCAAACACCTGCTCAATCATACCAGTGGCTTAAGAGAATGGATTTACCTTATGGGGCTTTCCGGATGGGGCTTGAATGACCTTTTCAACCAGGAAGAAATCCTAAGGGTGCTGAGTCAGCAAAAAGAATTAAACTTTGATTCAGGCAGCCAATTCATGTATATAAATTCCGGATACACCCTACTTGGAGAAATCGTGTCCAGGGTCTCTGGCCAAAGTTTTTCTGAATTTACAACGCAATATATTTTCAGGCCCTTACGCATGGCGCATACAAAGGTTTTGGCTGATCACGAAGAAATCATTAAGCACAGAGCCTATTCTTATTCTTTCGAAGTGGAAACAGCTACAAGAAAAAAACACCAAACATCGCCAATGTTATCGGCTCTACTGGTGTACTAAGTACTGCAGAAGACTTAAGTAAATGGGTGGCCAACTTAGAGGAACCTACAGTTGGTGATCGGGAAATGATTCAAAAAATGAATACTAAGGGTATTCTTGTTAAAGGCGACAAGACCTCTTATGGCATGGGTCAATTTATGGGATCGTATAAAGGACATCGGACAATTGAGCATGGTGGATCAGACGCCGGCTTTCGGACACATCTATTACGTTTTCCGGATCTGCGCCTTTCTGTTATTGTCTTGGGTAACGTTGCTTCACTAAATGCAAGCGAGCTTGCCTATAAAATAGCTAATATTTACCTGGGTGCGGAAAAACCAAAACGTACCAAGGGGGGTGTTGTTACAAAGAATTCAGAAGAGAAATTTGCGAAGATCGATTTAGAGATATTGAAAAAATATGAAGGTAAATTTGAGTTGCAGCCAGGAGATTATGGACTTTAAAGTGCAGGGTGATAACCTGAAAGTAAACTTGACCGGGCAGGGTAAATTCACATTACTGGCTATTTCCCAGAGCTCCTTTACGATTCCTGGGCCTGGTGCAAACATAAAGTTCAAAGATGGCGAAGGGGAAGTCAATGAGTTGGACTTCCAGATAAATGAAAGACAAATGC
>NZ_DATHKG010000184.1:0-43143 GCF_035489435.1 Flavitalea sp. | reverse complement strand
ACCCTAACAAAGCTGATCAGGGCAAAAAAGCCGATCGGAGACAACAGCATAGAGCGGCATGAGCAAAGGTATTAACCACGGGACACAGCCGCAAAAAGGCACAATCCCGCTCCCAACGGTGCGAAGAAGCGACCAAAAACTCTTGCATAATCATCCCATCAAGAATAATCAGAATCAATTATCATATAACTAATGTAAATATGTGTATTATTTTCGTTGTAATCTTTAAAATATATCGTCGAACTTAGAAATAATTCACATATTTTTAAACTACAACTAAACTAACGCACATGAGAAAAGCATTCCTTCCCTTACTTCTATTTCTATGCCTATCCACGATCGCTCTTGCCCAGGCGGGCAAAATCAGCGGATCTGTAAAGGATTCCAAAACCGGCGTTCCCCTGGTTGGCGTAACAGTAAAAGTCTCAGGCGGAAAAGCCACCATGACCTCAACAGACGGTTCATTCAGCATCGACAGCAAAACTCCGGAGGTTACCATTGAGTTTTCTTCTATTGGCTACACTTCAAAAACCCAGAAAGCAAAAGTTGGCGAACCGGTCGCAGCAGATCTTGATTACGACTCCAAGTCGCTCAGCGAGGTAGTAGTTACCGGTGTAGGGGTAGCGACAAGCAAGAAAAAACTGGCCATTTCTGTAGAATCGGTCACCGCAGACAAATTGCCGGCCGCTCCAACAGCTTCTGTTGACCAGGCCCTGATCGGTAAAATTCCAGGCGCACAAATCAGTACTACAAATGGATCTCCGGGTGCAAAAACAAATATCCTGCTTAGAGGGATAAACACTATAAACCGCGGCACCTCCCCTATGATCATGCTCGACGGCCTCGAAGTCAGGGCCACAGATATCAATGGACTTGATCTGAATTCGGTCGAACGAATTGAGGTGGTTCAGGGTGCAGCTGCGGCCACCATTTATGGAGCCCAGGGCGCAAACGGAGTTATCCAGCTGTTCTCCAAAAAAGGAAAAATGGGCAAAATAAACATTGATGTTTCTTCCAGCGTTTCCAGCAATACCATTATAAACTCAGGAAATGTAAGCAAATCCAATCGTCATCCATTCACAACAAATGCAGCGGGAGAAGTAATCGGAAGTTCAGGCAACCTGATTACGCTTGATCCTGCTTTAAGTTTATACAGGGAAAATGTGCAGGTAAACCTGGTAGATGTCAATACTTTTTCAAACAAGCCTTATGACAAAAATCTGCAGTACTACGATCATTACGATTTGTTTCTTAAAGAAGCTTATACCACCAATAACGCCATTGCGATTTCAGGAGCACGCGAAAAAATCGATTTCAGCTTCTCCGTTTCAGACAACAGACAGACCAGCAATTTTGAAAATAATGGCAAGTATTCCCGCTCAAACCTGATGAACAATATCGGGATTGAGTTGGCAAAGGGACTAAAGTTCCGCAGCATCACTCAACTGGTATATACCAAGAATACATTGAATGATGCAACGGGAAGAAGTGTATTTTATGCGTTGAACAACTCCAGGCCATTTGCTGATTATAATTACAAGATGCCGGATGGCAGTTATGGATATTATTTTGGAGATGCCACAGGCGTTAACGGATATAACCCAAATTACCGGAACGCTTATTCCAGCAATCTTGATAACAAGATTGACATTGTTCAAAGCTTCAACCTGAATTACAAACCTGTTAAGTTTGTTGACCTTGATGTTAAATACGGCCTTAATTACCAGACCCAGGATATTACCTATGATGTGTTGCCACAGGATGTAAACGCTAACTCAGTATTTCAACGACGTTTCTGGTCAGGCAATTATTACAGCAGCACTAATCCCGGGCAGACAGGGTCGATTGATAATTACAGAAACCGCACCACCTTTCAAAACTTTCTTAGTACTGCAACCTTCGTTACAGATTTTGAAAATGATTTCAACATGAATATCCCGATCAAAACCACAACACAGGTTGCTTTTGATTATCGCGAAAATGTTTTCAAACAATACATCACTTATGGTGGAGATGCTCCACAGTATACTCCATATACCGCCAGCCAGATGGTGAACTACCGGATACAATCCGGCTATACCGAACCTTTTGTTACTTATGGCTATCTGCTTAATCAACGTTTTGAATACGGTGATATCGGTGGTATATCAGGAGGCTTCCGTAGTGACTACTCGTCTGCATTTGGTGGTGGGTCCAAACCTTTCACATTTCCAAGAGGAGATGCTTATCTCAGGCTTTCTTCCATCAATTTCTGGAAAGACGGAAAGCTTGGTAATGCAATCCCTGAATTCAAACTACGCGCTGCTTATGGTGAAGCAGGTATTCAACCAAAACCATTCGATAGATATGTTGTATTGAGTACCGCAAACTTTGGTAATGGTATTGCATTTTCTTATCCAACAAATAGTCCCAACCCCGACCTCGAGGTGGAAGTATCTAAAGAACTGGAAGTCGGAACAGATTTCAGTATAAAAGCTTTTAAAGGAAACTGGCTCAGCTCTATCAATATTTCGGCTACTTACTGGGATAGAAAAACAGCAAACGCAATCTACAATGTGGATGCCGCACCAAGCACCGGAACAGGCACGGTAAGAGATAACGCATTCGGTCTTGCTTCTTCAGGTTTCCAGGCTTCATTAAATGCTGTAATGTTTACAGGCAAAGATCTTAACTGGGGCTTTACAACAAACTTCAGCAAACAAAGTTCTAAGATCACTTCAGTGTTAGGAGGTACTCCGATCGTGGTGCTTTCAAATGCCGGAAGCAGCAACTACATTTTAAGGGCCGGCGAAAAAATCGGGCAATTATATGGTTATCTCCTGATTAACCAGGTTGATCAGCTTGATGTTAATGGAGAACCTTTTATACCTAAAACCCAGCAGGGAAATTATGTTGTAGCCAGCAATGGTTATGTCGTTGATAAAGCCACCAAGCAACCTTATGTTTCAACCGGCAAATATAGTTTCGGAGATCCAAACCCGAAGTTCAACATATCATTCATCAATGACCTTTCATTTAAAAGTTATCTGAGCTTTTCAATGCAATGGGATTGGGTATATGGATCTCATCTTTATAATCAAACAAAAGGATGGATGTATCGTGATGGCATTCACAGTGATTATGCAATTCCTGTTGAGATCGATGGTAAGACCGAAGCTTATACCGCATTCTACCGCGGGGTTTATGCTCAAAGAGAAGCAAACGGTACAAAAAATTATTTCTATGAGGACGCTTCTTTCATAAGATTAAGAAATATTTCAGTGGCTTTTGACTTCGCAAAATTCTTCAAAGTACCCGGTTTTCAAAGACTTCAATTGGTGCTATCCGGAAGAAACCTGGTCACTGTTACTGATTATACGGGCTTTGATCCTGAAATCAGTTCAGGTACAAGCAACTCTGCTTTTGATCGTGGTGTTGACCACAATACGATTCCAAACCTGAAGACCTACCAGGTGGGACTGAACATTGGATTATAAAATCAAAACTTGTAGCAAAATGAAAAAGATAAGACTAATCATATATTCAACTTTACTTCTTGGCAGCATGATGACTTCCTGCAAGAAGCAACTAGAAGTAAGAAACCCTAACCAGCCAACACCGGAAAGTGCAACTACTGAATTGGGTGTGATATCACTGGCGCAGGGAAGCATATACCGTAATGGCTTCGTTAGCCTCAAATATTCAGATGGTATTTATGGTTTCTTCTGGTCCGGTGCCATTGGTTTTCATGAAATGATGGGTGATGCAATTCAAGCGGAAGCAGCCAACGGTTTCATAAACCAGATCGGTGCTCCGGACAAGGTGACACTTGATAACGGATCTGTAATTCTAAACCCCAATGCACCAAATACCCAACTTGCATTATTAAGACTGATAAATACAAATGCAAACCAGGGAGCAAATACCTTGTTTTATGAATGGGCTTATATGTATGCATTGATAAACGGGGCAAACTCTGTTATGGATATTTCGGCGGAAGCGGAATTTCCTTCTGATGCTGAAACGAAAAAAGCGACCTTAAAAGCATGGTCGCTTTATTGGAAAGGTTTTGCTTATGCCCGTTTGGGATCGATATATTATGCAGGCCTGATAAACGATGTAGCAGGCGAAACCAATAACAAATATGTAACGAAGGAAGCACTAATAGCGGAATCAAACAAAAATCTTGATGCCGCCGCCGCAGTGCTGTCTACTTTGCCAAATGTTGCTGCCTACACTGACATGATGAGTAAAATCATCCCTTCATTCAACCAGGTTGGTAAAGGCGGAGTTCCTACTCCTGATATGTGGAAACGCAACATCAATACATTGAAGGCAAGGAATATTCTTGTAAATACCCCGGCTGCTGCTATGGCACCAGCGCAATGGGCAAGCATACTCGCACTTACAACAGATGGAATCAGGACCGCCGATAAAGTGTTTACCGGCCGTTCAAACGCAACGGGTGATTTTCTTTCTGCAGCAAGCGGTACTGTGGCTTCAAAAGTTCAGGCTACATCTGCGGGTGGTAATACTTATAAATTGAGTGAACGTTTTGTACAGGAATTCAAAACCGGTGATAAAAGATTTGCCAATAACATCAAGCTTACAACAACCTGGATCGGAAACTCTGATCGTGGTCATGTGTTCAATACAAGATATACCCTTGTAAATGGCGGTGCAGGTTTAGCGGGTGTGATCGTATACGCAAACACTGCCCCCGGTGGTGAAGAACTTTTCATGGCTGGTAACTATGAAGAAAACGAATTAATGAAAGCCGAGGCATTGATCAACACAAGCAAAATCAATGAAGGTCTTGCCATTATTGACGCAGTACGTACCTACCAGGGAGCTGGCCTGGCTGCTATAAGCGGTACAGGTTTATCATTGACCCAGGCAAAAGAAGAATTGCGTCGTGAAAGAAGAGTTGCCTTTCCATTCATCGGGCTATCATTTTATGATGCGAGAAGATTTGGAATCATCAATCCGATTGCACAAGGCGGTGGCAGAAAAGGTGCAGTAGTTATCTCAGGCTCTGGTGCCATTAACTCCAATGCAACCATTGAATACAATTATCTTGATTACTGGGATGTACCGGACAATGAGGTTGTTTATAACCCACCTGGTGAAGGAAGTGCCCCGATAAAAAATCCGAAATAATTAAATCTGATTAGAAGTAGATAATAGCCTATTGGGGCCCAACATCAAATAAACCGGGAATTTCATTATCATCATAGCAAGAGAAGATTCGGAAAACGAATTATTCTCTTGCTTTTTTTAAAAGAAGAAAACGGATGAATTCCCTAACAACAAAGTTATATTTGATTTACTTTCTAATTCTTACAAGACTTTATTTTGTGACTCACCGAATGTATCACCGGCTAAAAAGATGTTCACAAAAGCCAACTACGCATCTTCATCTTTCCTGCGGAACCCTATTCGTGTTCTATTTTGTTGCTCAGGTGAGGTAAGTAGTTGCTTAAGGTAATCAAAGATAATCCGGATATCACCCTTATGCTGTAATGTCTGTTGCTCCAGTTGTTCAAGCTTTAATAATACATCTTTGTAACTGAGCAAAGCTTCCCGCATCTGATTAAAAACCCGAATGATTTGTATGTTCACTTCTATTGCTTTGTCGCTATTTAATACACTGGCTAACATAACAGCCCCATGCTCGGTAAAAGCATAAGGCAGGTTAGGTGAGTATTTCAAAGTGCTTAGGTGGTCGCAAATTGCGACCACCTCATCTTTTTCATCTTGCGTTAACTGGAACATAAAATCCTTTGGAAAACGCTTATTATTACGTTTTACCTGTTCATTTAATCGCTTGGTAGTTACATTATATAAACCAGCGAGGTCCTTATCGATCATCACTTTCTTTCCCCTGATCCAGCCTTAAAACGATCACTGATCTCAATTTCGACAATATGACTAGACAGTAATTTGTCAACATTATCTTTTGATTCATTTAATGGAATCTGCAATAGAGTATTTTGAAGTTCTGTAAGAGATACCTTTTTCATTCCTTCTTGCCACCCTTGCATAATAATCTTTGCCATCTTTGTCAACTTTAATGGTTTAAGTAGCAGGAACTTTTCCTTACATCATCTCTGCTTCAAGCGTTCAATCTTAATTAATAAATATTTAGATATCGGGTTTCTGAATCACAAGAGAAAAACTTAAAACGAATGCGGATTAAGTATAAATTTATAACCGAATCCTTGGATCCGCCAGACCATAAAGGAAATCTGCGAGGATACCAATAAGGATAAAAAGAAACGAGGTGATCAGCACAGAACCCATCACTACCGGGAAATCAAGTTTCTCCAATGCATCTACGGTTATCTTTCCAATACCCTTCCAGCCGAAGATATACTCTACAAAAAAAGCACCGGCCAGCAATTCTGCAAACCATCCGGTAATTGCGGTAATGACAGGATTGAGTGCATTTCTCAAAGCATGCTTCCAGACAATAACGGTAGGGCTCAATCCCTTCGCATAGGCCGTTCTTATATAATCCTGGTTAAGCACATCAAGCATAGAACTTCTTGTAAGCTGTGTGATAATTGCCAGTGGACGGATGCCGAGTGTCAGCGCCGGGAGTATGAGGTTTCGGAGCTCAGGTGTACGGCCTGTAAATGGATCTGTTTCAAATAAACTGCCAGTCATACGCAGGCCAGTATAATCACTAAGCACAAATCCAAAAAGATAGGCGATTACTATACCCATAAAAAAAGATGGTGCAGAGATACCAAGTATACTGGTGAAGATGGCTGAAGTATCCAGCCCGGTATCTTTTTTTACAGCCGCTAGTACACCAAGCGGAATACCTATAATTATAGCAATGATAATAGCTGCCAGCGCCAGCAACATCGTTCCGGGCAATGCCTCCATCAATACATCCCAAACAGCCCGTTTAGATTGATAGGATCTTCCGAGGTACGGCACTTTAATAGCGAACGTATTTTCACCTCCAATAAAAACTCCTTTTAAATCTTTTGATGCGATGTCTTTCCTGGAGTGAATGCTTATTGGCGAAATATCACGCAGATAAAATCCAAACTGTTTCATCAGCGGCTGATCCAGGTACAACTCTTTACGGATATTCTGGATAGTTAATGAGTCTCCGCTTTGACCCATGGTCAGTCTTGCCGGGTCACCAAAACCCTGGAACAGAAGAAACACCAGCATGATCACGCCAAACATGACGAGTAATCCATAGAACAATTTCCTGGTAAGATAACTGATCAAGGTACCGGTAGTTGCTGTATTTGAAGTAGGGCCCTGTCGAGGTCTGCATAGCTCCACTTATCAATAATCACCCCTTTCTTTACAAGATAAAGAGTTGGATTTGCCCTTGCAGCTGTTTTAATTGCCGTAGCATCACATAATAAGGGTGTGAATACGGTGAATGCCTGTGGCGGATCGATGGTAAGGGTTTCTATAGCGATGTTTGTAACGAGGAAACCTTCTATTTTTTTCCTGGATGCTACTGCTGCAACAGATTCCAGTACACCAGTCCAGCTACCTTTCTTATAACCATTTTGTACAAATAATAACAGGCTATAACCGTCCTTGTCAAGGATAGCCTGGGTTGTATCATTACCATAAACAGTCTGAAGTGTGAAATCCTTTATTGCAGTTTCCGCATTTCCTTTTCGGATCAGCTTATCATAACGTTTTACAAATTTATAACGGGCCTCATCAAAGTCCTCAGGGAACTTATCTGCTGTAAACTCCATATCCTTACCATCTACCTTGTATACAAAAGTGATGACCGTACTGTCTGGAATAGCACCAGGAGGAACCTTCATCTTTTCTGTTATGTTGTTTCCTTTTTTATAAGGCAAACAATCAACAACCGGCAGATGCATAAGCACATACCACTGAAAAGCAAAAGAAAATATGCCGGCAAAAAATAAAACAACTACAGAATTGCGGCTATTCAATAACGGTACTACCCTGGCTCTGAATGCGAATATGAAACTGATTAAAAGCAATAGCAATAGATCTTTCAAAAATGATTGCATCGCAGACAAGGGTATACAATCGCCAAAACAACCACATTCTTTTATCTTGCCGGAGAACACGGCATAACCGGTCAAAAAAGTGAAAAAGACAATAAGCAAAAGCAGCATCCAGCTGAATAATTTCATTTTCCAGCCAAGTAAGACTGCTACCCCGGCTATGATTTCAAAAGCAATCATAATGATGGAGAAAGCGAGTGTCATCGAATTTAGTCCGTGCCATCTCCAGACCTCGAAAAACTCATCCATCTTATAGCTTAATCCAAGCGGATCATTTGCTTTTACAAGCCCGGAAAAAATAAAGAGCACACCTACTATAACTCTGAAAATATTTAAAAGGGTCTTCATTCGTTCATTTTTAATTTTATTTGGCCTGATACGATGCAAATTGCAACGCAAGGAAGCAAGATCATCTTGTGAATAAATCCGGCGCTGAAAGTATAAGCGCAAAAACAGCATAATTTATTATGTCGACAAAATTTGAGTCAATGCCTTCGCTGATGATGGTTTTTCCATCATTGGCCAGGATCTGGCGAACCCGCAACAATTTCATCAGGATGAGGTCAACAAAACTCTGGAGGCTCATGTTTCGCCAAGCCTCCCCATAGTCGTGATTTTTATCCTCCATTATTTTTCTTGCAATGGCCGCATGCTCATCATATAACTTTGTAGCAGTTGCCAACGGCAGATCTTCCACCTTATCGGGAAGTGAAAGTTGGATTAAACCAATTATGCCATAGTTTACCATGGCCATGAACTCACCATGGATATCTTCATTGATTTTTTGCACGCCTTTCTCCTGGATCGTTCTAATCCGCAGTGCTTTGATATAGAGTTGATCAGTGATCGAGATCTGGCGCAATACCCGCCAGGAGGTACCATAATCTTTGGTTTTTTTTATGAAAATATCGCGGCAGTGATCTATGACTTCGTCGTATTGTGAATTTGTGTTGCTCATTTATTTTATATCCGGGTAATCGAATTAAATTAGTCAATTTTAAGGGCCAAATGTAAAGATTCAAGCGCAATATGTTTACACTGAATTGTAAGGGGAAGTTATTCCGGTTCGACCGGCCTGTAATTATGGGAATTCTTAATACCACTCCTGATTCATTTTATGAGGGTAGCCGGTTTATCGGTGAAAATGGAATTCTGCAACAGGCCGAAAAAATGAAGACGGAAGGCGCTATTATTTTGGATATCGGTGGTCAGAGTACACGTCCCGGAAGTGAACGTATCGGGGCAGCCGAAGAAATAACCAGGGTAATCAGTGCAATAGAATCGATTCATTATAATTTTCCTGACCTGATCATATCCATTGATACTTATTATGCAAGTGTTGCAAAAGCTGCTGTCGAAGCTGGTGCTTCAGTAGTAAACGATATCAGTGGCGGCATGTTTGACAAAGAAATGGTAAGCACGGTTGCGACGTTAAAAGTGCCGTTTGTATGTACCCATGCACCGGGAGCAGCTGAATCCATGCATGAGAACCACGGTTACCTTAACGTTACATTAGACGTGCTCGACTTTCTTATCAGGCAGACCAATGTTTGCCGCCTGGCCGGGATCAATGATGTTATCATCGATCCTGGTATTGGCTTCGGGAAAAACACAGAACAAAATTTTGAGATTGTCCAAAACCTTGAAAAATTTGCCGTGATTAACAAGCCCCTGCTGCTTGGATTATCAAGGAAAGGTTCCATTTACCGAACTCTTGGTACAACGGCTGAACATGCGGTTAACGGTACGACAATATTAAATACTGTTGGCTTATTAAAAGGCGCAGCTATACTAAGAGTGCATGATGTAAAAGAAGCTTTTGAGGCAATTGTGCTTACTGAAAAACTAAAAGAACCGGCAAAAAATTGAGTATAATATAGAATGGAGTGTAATAAAACAAAGAACATCATTACCGGATAAAATGAAATTCAAAAGATCAGGCAAGGCTGTTAAAACAAAAGCCGGAACAACAATGTTCCGGCCTTTTGTATTTTAAGAATTTAGCTTTTAGAGAATACTATTAACGGCCCGGAGGTCTGCCATTTTCTGGTTGTTTAGGAAGATCCTTCACATCTAACACCTCGATATAAAATACGAGGTTATCATGTGGTTTGAGCGGTCCGCCCGGTCTTGGGTTAGCTCCATATCCAAGTGGAGAAGGTACATAAAGCATACCCTTGCCGCCTTTCCTGAATTTCTGAATTCCTTCAAGCATTCCGACTACAGCTCCCTGTGAACCTGAAAGAAATTCAAATGGATCCATTGGATGTGGCTGGAACTGTTTTGTACTGTCGATATTCGAATCAAAATAATCTCCGTTCAATACCTGGCCGGTATACTTAACACTTACAACTTTACCCGAATCAGCCATTGGACCATCGCCCTGAGACAGGATCTCCACATATGTTCCCTGCCCGGTTTTTACTGCGTTGATCTTTTTGTTTGCGAGATAGGCCTCGATCGTTGAAATGTCTTTTGCAAGCTGTACGACTTCTTTTTTCTTCAACACTTCCTGGTATGCCTGTTCTGAAGTTTCGCGGTCCTTATTGGTCGCTTCTTCGCTCATCACATCTATAACTTTGATACCAATAACAATCTTGTCTGATTTAGTCATGAAAGGTGGCAACTGGCCACCCTGGCGCAGCAGGCTATCACCTTCAAGTATGATTTGCGCACTGTCACCTTTTCTAAGCATCATAAACACTTCTGAAGGATTATAGCTTGGTGGCAAACTGTCTACAGGAAGATAAACCGGGATTGCATCATAAGATGTCGCAAGCAGGGAATCTTTTGTACCCTTACGAACGTTCTGAACAACATGTATTTTCAAAAACTGTCCTTTTTGAGCAGTAATACCTTTGCCGTCGGAAATGATCTTGTATAAGACTCCGCTTTTTGTTTTCTTAAACCCTCCGCCCGAACACGCTGCTAATAATAGCACTGCCAGACTGCATAAAATAATAGACGCTGTTTTTTTCATTATGTTTTATTGTAGTTGTGATGCATTTTCCTTCATTGCTTCTTTGAAGCGCAGAACTGTTTTTTCAAGGGTATCGCTGCTTCGGCCACCGGAGGCATTAAAATGCCCGCCTCCTTCGAAGTATTTACGGGCAAAGGTATTAACATCAAAATCACCTTTACTCCTAAAACTCCACTTTCGCTCTTCGTCGCGGTCAATAACCAATGCCGCCATTTTTATGCCCATTATACTCAATGGATAATTTACTAACCCTTCAGAATCGCCTGTTTTGATCTCATATCTTAACAGGTCCTTTTTCGGGATAGAAATTATGGCAGTATTGTATTCATAGAAAACTTCCATTCGGTTTAACAGTACATGCCCGATAAAACGAAGCCTGTTTTCATGGTAACTATCATAAATATTTTCATGAACCTTAGTGTGTTCGAGCCCTTTGTCTTTCAGATCAGCTACCATGCGGTGTACGGAAGCTGCGGCTGCCGGAAAGCGGAAAGAACCTGTATCGGCCATTACTCCGGCATATAGACATTCCGCCATATCCTGTGTAATCCGCTGCCCGTTTCCCGACTCAACAATAAAATCATAAACCATTTCACAGGTCGAGCTTTTGGCGGTACTACTGATCCCATAAGCAAATTTGTCTACCTCTGGTTGCTGGTGATGATCGATTAAAATACGGGTTCCTTGAAAATGTTCTATACGGGAGGCCAGGTTTTTTGTCCTGGAAAGAGTGTTGAAATCAAGACAGAAGAGCCAGTCTGCGTCAGCGATAATTTGTTCAGATCTTTCCTTATTCAACTCAAAATCAACGACTTTACTGCATTCGGGCATCCAGTTCAACCATTTCGCCCAGTTTGTGGGAGAAATGACGGTTACTTCGTGCCGGAAAGAAACCAGGAAATGATAAAGTCCCAAAGCTGAGCCCATTGCATCCGCATCTGGCTTCTGGTGCATGGTGATCACGATCTTTCGTGGTTCCGACAGTAACGGATATAATTCCCTGATTGGTTTCATCCAGTCATAATTGTTTTCATTTGTTGGATGGAACGCCCGGTGATCCTTTCTGATGGTCAACTGCCTACATGGGCGTTTCATATAAAAACGGGGGCAAAGGTGCATAATTCTGCTTCATCGGCCAATTATAGTTATTAAGTTTTTCTACCTTTGCGACCAAAAATTATCACAATTTATGAGTAATCGCACGTTTACGATGATCAAGCCAGACGCTATGAAGAACGGTCATGCAGGGGCTATTTTAGATAAAATTATCAAAGGAGGGTTCAGAATTGTAGCGCTGAAGCAAACAAAACTTACCAGCGAAAAAGCGGGCCAGTTCTATGAAGTGCACAAGGAGCGCCCTTTTTACGGGGAGTTGGTTGATTTTATGAGCAGTGGATTGATCATTGCCGCTATCCTGGAGAAAGAAAATGCCGTTTCAGATTTCCGCAAACTGATCGGTGCAACCAATCCAGCACAGGCTGAAGAAGGAACGATCCGTAAATTATATGCTACATCGCTGGGTGAAAATGCAGTTCATGGTAGTGACAGCGACGAAAATGCAAGGATAGAGGGAAGTTTTTTCTTCTCCGGACTTGAGCAGTTTTAATTTCCTGGAAAAAAAACTGATTAGACAAACTTCATAAGTTTCCGAAATCATAATTCCGTCCCGTCAGCATTGCAGGGCATTGTCTGGCAGGACGGAATTTTTATTAATTAAGACAAACAGACCTGATAAGTTCTTCTTTAATTAAGACAAACAGCCCTTATAAGTTATCTTTTATCTACAGATTTTTGAGTGGCTTTACCGAATAGCCGGCTTTCTTAAGCAGGTTGATAACGCCCTGGTCTCCTGGTAAATGACCCGCCCCTACTGCAAAAAGTGTCGTCCCCCCCTCTTTCATAATTCCCGGTATCTGGTCTACCCATCTCCTGTTACGATCATATAACATCAGATCCATATACTCATTCATTCCCACATCGCTTTGCTGCATAAGCTTATCCAGCTGGGTAAGATCCTGCATCAGGTAAACCTTCACCATCTGTTCGGTGATACCTTTATAATGATCTACACTGTCAATATAAGATACGAGATCTTTAGCCTGCTTTTGATAGGGAATACTATCAAAAATACTCGCCTGGAATTCGGTTGTTTCTAATCCCCTGATATTTTTTTTCAGCGGCTTTACTTCCTGCATAATCATGCCTTCCATCCCGTTGGTTTCCTTACAACTCATCAGTTGTTCGCCGATCAGGCTGGAAACGAAATAAGGTTTGAAACGATTCATCATTGAAAATGGCAGCTTGGATTTACTTTTTTCGAAATAACTTTTAACCCTTTCGTATTCTTCTTCGGTAAGCAAATCAGAGATTTTTGCGCCATCATTCATGCGCAGATATTTCACAGCACCCATCACTTCCTGCATATCATCCATATCTATTTCAAAATAGACCTGGTTACAATCTTTAATAACCTGTTTCATGTTAGGACTTAGCTTTGCGTCATTTGCACACAGTATATGCATGGTCCCAAAAAGGTAGGAAGGGCCGTCTAATCCCTTACCCGTAATCTCCCAGAGAAGTGTATTATTACTGGTACTTCTCACCATTGGTTTCCGGGCAGCGGGCTTTGTTGTAGACGTAGCAGACTGTGCAAAACCCAAAGTTGAAGCACCCAGGCAAAGCACCATTATTATACCTCTCTTCATGTACTGAATCACCATGTTTATTACATGTTTATTATTATTATCTAATATTTTAATAGAATAATTTTTCTTTTCGAAAAAAAAGATACTATAATTGTTCCCTCAACCCATTACTAAACCCTTAAGCCCTACCTTACCGATGAAATTAGTGCCCTTGCTTGCCACACTGGTATTGTATGCCAGCGTCAGCTATTCTCAGAAAAATAAAGATATTCCGGCTTTCGGCAAAATCGATAAGATGGAAACCGACCTAAAGGAATGTGAATTTGACAAAAACGCCGAAGCAGTTGTTTTGTTCGATGTTGGCAAGTTTACAACAAATTTTACTGGTGGTACGATTTTCTCTGAATTAGAGTGTCATGTCCGTATCAAAATATTAACAGATAAAGGACTTGAAAATGCAGATATAAAAATTCCTTATTATAGCTACAAGGGTGCGCAATCAATCCGGAACTTTTCTGCACAGACATACAACACAGACGCATCAGGGAATACGGTAATTTCGAAGGTTGAAAAAACAGCGATCTACGATAAAAAAATCAGTGCAAGAACCTCGCAGCAAATTTTCACTTTTCCGAACGTTAAGGCCGGCAGTATCATTGAATACAAATATGCTCTTCGCGGAAGGTGGCCCAAAAACTGGTTTTTTCAGAGAGATGTACCGGTGATGCATAGTCGTTACACTATTGAGGCCCCGGTAGAACTGGATGTTATTTCACAACAGTTTGGCATGTACGAGGTAGCGACGGAGCATACCATACGTGGAAACAGTAACGTTCATACTTATTCAGTAAGAAATCTTCCTGCATTCAGAGACGAACCATATATCACAGTAGACAACGATTATTTACAACGACTTGAAACTTCCATCATAGGAGTTACTGTGAATGGTATACGGCTAGACTTGCTGAAAACCTGGCCGAAGGTGATAAAAGAACTAATGGAGGATGAAGATTTTGGTGTTCAACTGAAAAGAAATATACCGAGAACAGCAGATCTTGACCTTGCTTTAAAACCGCTGACAACCGACTATGCGAAGATGCTCACGATTCACTCCTATGTGCGAAGAAACATGGAATATAATGGCACTACAAGTATCTGGGCGCTCGATGGTGTAAAGGCAGCATGGAAAGATAAAAAAGGAACCAGTGGTGAGATAAACCTGATCCTGGTAAATTTATTGAAGGAAGCAGGGCTAAATGCTCACCCGGTACTGGTAAGCACAAGAGAAAACGGCCGGGTTTCCACGAGTCTTCCAGGCGTTGACCAATTTGATAAAGTATTGGCCCATGTACGGATCGGCAGCAAGGTGTATGTATTGGACGGTACAGAAAAATTTACTGCTACCCGCCTGATACCCCTAAATGTTATGTATAGTGAAGGACTTGTGATAGAGAAAATTGACACCAACGAATGGGGTTGGGAAGTTTTGTGGGATAATGGGAATAAATTTAACACAGTTACCATATTTAAAGCAGCACTTACTGAAAAGGGAATTATAGAAGGCCAGGCTACCGTAACCAGTTTTGATTATTCAAGGGTGGAAAGAATGCCTATGCTGAAGCAGGGCAAGGATCAATTTGTGAAACATTATTTTGAAGCCAGGAATCCTGAATTCAAAATCGAAAACGTGGTTATCAATAATGAAGACAATGACTCCCTGCCACTTGTCCAGGAACTTAAATTTTCCCATCCTGTAAATGAATCAGGGAATTACCGCTATTTTTCTGCAAATATCTTCTCGGGCCTTGAGAAAAATCCTTTTATCAGCGAAGAGCGCTTTTCGGATGTATTCTTTGGTGCCAACCAGAGCTACTCTATTGTCGGAAACTTCGAAATTCCAAAAGGTTATGTTTTTGAGGAAATGCCGAAAAATATTCGGATGATCATGCCCGATACATCCATTACCATGTCAAGGTTTACGGCAGTAAAAGAAAATACCCTTACAACCAGGGTTACCCTCGAATTCAAAAAGCCTGTTTTTACACCCGAAGAATATCCGTATTTCATGGAGTTTTACAAAAAGCTTTTCGCAATACTTAATGAACAATATGTAATTAAAAAAATGGAAGGCGTAGTAAATAATTAACCATTTAAACCGTTTAGTATTTTATAACCCCCTGTTGATGAGAAAATTGATCGCTTCCCTCCTTGCGTGCCTGTTCGCGCTGTCTGTTTATGCCCAGGAATTTCCGGAGGCAACCGTTATCAAACCGGAGGAAATCCGGATGAAAGAATGTCCTTTCGATAAGGAGGCAGATGCCGTTGTGCTGATGCATGTAGCATATGCCGATCATGATGAGCAGTACCACTTAATCACAAACCACCGGGTAAGATTAAAAATTTTGAAAGAAAAAGGAATTAGCCATGCTGATATCCGCATCCCTTATTATTTGAAAGACAATTTTGAATCTGTCGAAGATGTCAAGGGCCGTATCTACAATGAAACCGACAACGGTACTCTGCAATTCCAGGAACTGGAAAAAAAATCCGTTTATAAAAAAACTATCAATAAATATTGGGGCGAGGTTGTTTTTACTTTTCCCGCCGTGAAGGTGGGAAGTATAATAGAATACACCTATAAAAGTACCATGGCAAGCTATGGTGGTCTTGAAGACTGGCAGTTTCAAAAGTCCATACCAGTTGTGGAAAGCCGGTATTCCGTTGTTATACTGCCGGAGTATGAGTTTGCATACAGGGTACAAAAAAGGGATGATTTGCCCGTCGAGATCAACCAGGAAAAAGGTACAGGCAAAATTTCCTTCGCCATGAAAAATATACCCGGTTTGCGGAATGAGCCTTATATGGATGCGCGGAAAGATTATCTCCAGATGGTTATATTCCAGTTGTCAGGTCAGAATGTTGGATATAAAAAAAAGTATATGACCACCTGGGAAGAAGTGATCAGGGAACTGAATTCAAATCCCAGCTTCGGCAACCAGGTCGGTAAATCGCTTGGTGGGTCAGATGAATTTCTAAAAGCAGTTAAGTTGGATCCTTCTCTCACCAGCAGGCTTACAAAAGTTTATAATTATGTGAGATCTAATATGGGCTGGAATGGAATTTACAGCAGGTATGCAAGTGATGGAATCAAACAAGCCTGGTCAAAAAAAACAGGTACCAGCGGTGAAATTAACCTGGCACTTGTGACATTGCTACGTGATGCGGGGATCGAATCATATCCTCTGCTGGTAAGTGAACGCGATCATGGAAAAGTAAATGCAGATTACCCTTTTATCGACCAATTTAATACGGTATATGCCTATGCAATAGCTGACGGAAAGAAGTTTTACCTGGATGGTACCGATAGATTTACTCCTTCTCATATTATACCTCATAGTATTCTGAACACTACAGCCCTGGTTGTTAACCGTAAAGCCGGGGGGCTGATTCAAATTAAGGATGAGCAATTTGAATACAGGGACTATGTTAATGTTACAGGGGCTCTTTCACTGGACGGCAAACTCAATGGAAACGTTTTTATCAGCAGTACCGATTATGCGCGTTCACAACGACTTTATTCCTATAAAAATAACAGCAAAAGTTATCTGAAAAGTTTCACCGGTGAAACAGGAAATATTGACATTGACAGTTTCAGCTTGGCAAACGAAGAAACCGACACGCTGCCCCTTCAACAAAAATTCAGTTTTTCATCTGCGGTAAATAGCACCGGGGATTACAGTTTTATTTCTACCACATTGTTTTCTGAACTGGATGGAAACCCGTTTTTAAGTAAAGTGCGTTTCAGCAATGTAAACTTTGGTTACAGGCAAACATTTTTCCTGAACAGTTATATCGGGATTCCTGATGGCGTTGTCATAGATGCATTGCCAAAATCAGTCAGGCTGGTTAATGAAGATAAGAGTATTGTTTTTTCAAGGACAGTTTTGTTCGATGATAAGGCGAGAAAACTGGTTTCAAGGGTCTCCGTGGAAATGAAAAAGAGTTTATATGGTACCGAAGAATACGGAGCGCTTCACGAATTTTATAAAAAAATGTACGAGTATCTTGGAGAACAGATAGTCATTAAAAAAAGCTAATCCCTTATCATGTCAAAAATTTTTATCACCGTTGCTATCGCTTTGTCTACGCTGGTATTCACAGCAAAATCTGGCTTTGGACAGGCAAACGATTTGGCGTCCGATAAAATACCAGATAGCCTGATGAAGGATGCTGTTGTAGTTACCCGCTACGAGAAAGAATTGTTTGAAGTTACAGATATCGGAAGAGCCAGTCATAAAGTTCACAGAATAGTAACGGTGTTAAATGAGCGCGGAAGCAGTGAACTTATATTTCAGCATTTTAGTGACAAGTTTGATAAACTTGTCGATTTTGATCTGAAAGTTTATGATGCTAACGGAAAATTTGTCATTAAATATAAGAAAAAAGATCTGTCTATGTTTAATTTCGGAGAAGGTCTTATAGATGACGGCATACATCATTATCTTGTCGTATCAGCTCCCTCATACCCTATTACAATTGAAACTGTTTATGAAGAAAGCTTTAAAGACCTGCTTCAATATCCGGGCTACTATTTTTCCCGCCCTTTCAAATCAGTAATAAATTCAACCTTTACGGCTATAGTTCCAAAAGAGAATGGGTTGAGGTATAAACCTCAAAATACAAACCTTCAGCCTGTGAAAACAGACGATGGCAAAAATATCACATATACCTGGTCGGCCAATAACCTTGTAGCTTTAAAATATGAGGATGGGGCTGTTGGTTCGCGTAAATCTTATCCAGCTATTCTACTAGCTCCAAATAAATTTAAAAAAGATCAGTATGAGGGTGATTTAAGTACCTGGAAAAGTTTTGGATTATGGTATGCTTCTGTTCTTGCCGGTACTGATGTTCTTAATGAACGCCAGACAGCATTTTACAAAACTCTTGTAAAGGATGCAACCAGTGACAGGGAAAAGATCAGGATAGTGTATCAATATATGCAGAATAATTTCCGCTACGTCAGTATTCAACTTGGCATCGGCGGAAACAAACCCTTGCCCGCTTCATTTACTGACGACAAAAAATACGGAGATTGTAAAGGTCTGAGTAATTATGTACATGCAGTCCTGAAAACGCTTGGAATTAAAAGTCACATGGTACTGATAAACAGGCAAGCTAATGATGAAAGTGAGGATCCTGATTTTTCAATAAACAGGTTTAACCACGCAATACTTTATGTTCCGGAAGGAAAAGATGGTATCTGGCTGGAATGCACCAGTAAAACATTACCATTCGGAATGCTCGACAACAGCACCCAGAATAAAAGCGCACTGGTGATTATGGATAATGGAGGTGTACTTATGGCAACTCCTAGCAGCCGGGCTGATGAGAATCTGTTCACTGTCAAAACAACCATTCAACTCGATGAGTCCGGAAGTGGTAATTGCTTCTCTAACATCCAGGCAACGGGGCTGTTTAAAGAAATCCTGCTGGAATATGTATCTGATAGAAAACGAGACGAACAGAAAGCTTTCCTGGTTCGCTATTATGGCTACAAACAACCAGACGATTTGATTATCACAAGGATTGCTGACCCTTATATTTACAAAACAAATATCGAGCTCGATATCGAAAAGGTTTCGGAATTCAGTGCCGGGTCAAAAATGTTCCTTGCAACACATATCTATAAATATTGGAACGAAAGAATGCCCGATAGCGAAAAGCGCCAGCGGGATTATTATTTCGAAGTGCCATTTATAAAAGCAGATACAACGATTTACAAACTCCCGGAAGGTTTTATTGTCGACCAGTTGCCTGCTGCCAAAAACTTTACTACTGAAGTAGCTCAATATAACTCATTCTATTCTTACAATGAGAGCGAGAAAGCTATTTACAGTATCACAAATCTTGAGTTAAAAAAACATAAAATTTCACCTGCTCAATACCATGCAACAAAAGAATTCTTTGACAAAGTATTAAAAGAAGAAAGCCAGCGAATTGTAATAAAAAAAGATCCTAACCAACCACAGCCTCCTGCCCGTAAAGCTGGCTTTTAAAACGGAGCGATGGTGAAGCAATGAATTTGCCTAAACCAAGTTTATCCCATTTTTCATCGACGGAGCTGATCGTTTTGTCATCGCTAACAATAATATTTGGCCAGTCGCGCTCAAACTGATCGAACTCTTTCGTTTTACGCGTTCCATCAAGACCGAGGCAGGCAGTCATTTTCCCATCTTCCTGGGTATATCCAACAACGTGATCACGTTTGGGATCGAGATTATTACAAAAACGCCAGAGCGCGGTTGTAAGATCATTGGCGTCGACTGTATGCTCCACATATAACACCATCTTGATCCAACGCATTTCTTCAAGTGAGGAAACCTGGTGGTGCAGTTCCCTGATATGGCCTGCCCTGTTTTTTTCTACAGAGATGATCAGGCATGGAATATCAATCAAAGGCAAAGAAACATTCACATCTTTAATTTCAGTATAATCAAGCAATGAAGACTTGATTTTATTGACATCGGCGATGCCGGTTTCGTGTCTCATGGTCCCTTCAATTTCCTCTTCATATTTCCGGGTACCATCAATCCCCATCTTACCCCCAAACCCAAGCTTTGAACAACTATGGTCGAGCACGTCCATCGGACCATTGTTATAGGTAATATCATTAACCACATCCAGGTTCTTAAATACTTCTACAGCCAATGACTGGTAATCCTGGATTTTTACATGTTGATCAGCAAGCACCAGGATCTTATTAAACATCATCTGCCCGGCACCCCACATCGCATTCATTACTTTTTGCCCCTGCCCGGCAAATGATTTATCAATCTGCGCAATCACCAGGTTATGAAATACTCCTTCCACCGGCATATCCATATCAATGATTTCCGGAACCATAGTCATTTTGATGGGCGCAAGGAAGATTCGCTCAGTCGCTTTACCCAGCCAGGCATCTTCCTGTGGCGGTATACCAACAATTGTTGCCGTGTAAACTGCATTTCTTTTATGTGTAATGGCAGTTATATGAAATCCTGGATACCAGTCAGGCAATGAGTAATAGCCTGTATGATCTCCAAATGGCCCTTCCCAGACCAATTCATCACCCGGATCTACATATCCTTCAATGATGAAATCCGCGTCTGCAGGCACTTCTACATCTTCCTGCGTGATGCATTTCACGAGTTCAACCTTTTTCTTACGAAGAAAACCAGCGAGCATATATTCATCTACATTTTCGGGCAATGGTGCTGTTGCCGAATATGCATAAACAGGATCCCCTCCGAGAGCAACTGCCACTGGCATTCTTTTACCCAGCTTTTTATATTCATTAAAATGTTTTGCACTAACCTTATGTTTATGCCAGTGCATGCCGGTTAATGTTGGCCCAAACACCTGCATCCGGTACATTCCCACATTCCTGGAATGAGTATTTGGATCTTTGGTATGGATGATAGGGAGTGTAACGAAAGGCCCGCCGTCTTTGGGCCAGCAAGTGATCACTGGTAGCTTCGTGATATCAGGCGAAGTCATAATAACTTCCTGGCACTCTCCCCTGCCCTTTTTAACCTTTGGCATCCACGATGCAAACTTGCTAAGTTGTGGAAGCATTTTTAATTTGTCGAGAATGCTTTCTTTTGGGGAAGCAAGCATTTTAAAGAGGCTTTCTATTTCTTTGGCAACATCATCGAGGTGATTAACGCCAAGTGCGAGACACATTCTTCTTTCACTCCCATAAGCATTCATCAGAACCGGGAATTCGTAACCGGTATTTTCAAACAACAATGCCTTACCGCCACCTGGAAGTTTACTGACACGGTCAGTGATCTCAGAAATCTCCAGCACGGGATCAACATATGTTTTTATTCTAACGAGTTCTCCCGCCTGTTCCAGGGTGTCAATAAAATGCTGCTGATTTTTAAAAGCCATTTTTTTATCCGTTAATCCGCAAAGTTCATCAATAAACCGTTACGATTCACTGTTAAAGTCGTTTGGAGTTCACAGAACGAAAAAATAAATCTTCAAAATAACCCAAACAAATCCGAACCTTTTTGAAAAAGGAAGATCTGGCATTAACCAGGGGAATTGATTTAACAAAACTCAGAGGTTGGTGGGGCAACCGGTATTGCCGTATTTCGAGCGGCCACCAGAGAACGGACTGGTAATACTTCCGATTCCTATAGAAATACCAAGGCCGGTAAAATAATACCAATCCTTGTATTTTGCTCCGCCGCGAACTGAACCATCTGCGGGATAGTTCAGATCACCACCTTTTAATTCACCACCCCGATAGGCCATTTCCACAGCCCTCGGTCCTCTTGCCTGGCCCAACAAAGATTGGTCAACATAAGTAGAACTCACATCATCCAGGTAGTCGGTAAAAAGTTTTCTAAGTCCCATCTCATACGACAAAACCACGTTATCACTCACTCTTAATTTCAGACCAGCTCCGAAAGGAATGGCAAATTGTGTGAGGTTATATGGTTTACGGTCAGGATACAGGCTAAGGCCCTGGCCTTCGGTACCCAGCGGTTGCAAATTGAATTTGTTACCGAGTGTATCATAAGTGTATGGGTTGAAATGATAAATAGCAACTCCCGCAAAAACATAGGGGGAAAACTTCCTTTCCGAAAGATCCAATAGCGTATATTCTATCATCAGATTTCCCTCGAGAATTCCTGACTGAAAATTCAGATTCCTCGCTTTAAGCAGGCCTTCGTTTTTTTTATCGTTGCCTTCGATCCTGCCATAATTAATACCGGCCCGGGCAGAGAAATGATTTGTAATATCATATTTCAAACCCAGGCCGAAAGTACCATGAGACTGATCCAATGTTAACCGCTTGGTTTGAAGATCGCCGGAATAATTAGCGAATCCCCCAAAAGCGGTTATATGAAGCCGTTGTTGAGAAAATGAAAAAATGGGAATGAATAAAAAACAAATTACCAGCGCTCTCATCACAGATGCAATTTACGGATTCAAAAAAAATAGGACAGGATCTGTGGTTTTCTTCAATGGATTGAGGCCAATAACAATTTAATACGCGTGGACTGGCAAGATCTGCGCCAATTATCCATTAAAGGAAATACAATTTTCGAATTTATGCAAGATCCCTACCGGTATGCCTGTATTAAAACGTTTAAACTACAGTTTTAAAACAGGTTCTACAAGGGATATTTACACATACGCGGGTTTTCAGCCATTGGTAAATAAATTTCTTAAATACTTATAATCTGGAATGTTAAAAAGCGAAATGGCTGGTTTAATCGCTCAGTTGATGCATAAATCATTTCCAGTCGTTCTATTTATCAATTACGACCGTATTAATTGACCTGGGTTGTAAGTTGATTTCACTTAGGTCAGAAATCAATCCTGGTTTCATATTAATGTCCTGATCCGATGTTGTAGTATAGATTGTTTTTGACCAGCGTTTGTTTTCTCCCTTCAGATCACAATTGACCGTTCTTGATTCGTTCGTGTAGTTGATCAAAACAATCACAGTTTTTCCCTTACCATCTGAGAAAGCAGAACACATCAGGTCCCTGGAACTTTGTTCATCTGTGAGCTGATCATCCCGGTCAAGCATCAATCTTTTCATCCCGGGACGGATAAACCTGCTATAATGCCCCATCGCCCAAAGGTTTTTTGTCACTCTAAAAGAACCCCTGCTGTTGCTATCATTTGTATGCAAAGCTATAAGATAGTATCGGGTATCAAAATCAGCACTACCCGGTTCGTATACGTTCCACAACTGCCAGGCTGCAGCATTCGCTACTGCCAGATCAGTGTGGATCATCTTTGCAAGAAACAAGGCACAATCCATAGCCGGGATTTTTCCTTGTTTATTTTCCTTATATCCTGTGCCCAGCATACTATATTCAGATTGCCAGAACTTTGTCTTGTACGCAGCAATTGTATCTCTCAGATGCCTGCGAATGCTAACACGGTTACTATCTCCTGAATCGGTGAAATAACTGTGACCCACTAGCGCCGGATAAACCGTAGGGAGCTTGCTGATATTATAGGCTGATGAACCGATAAAAAATTGAATCTGTCTCCCCGCCTGACCACCCTCTGTGTAAAGATGTTTAAGTGTTGCTGCCTCCGGGAGAAGAATCTGCGTTTTGAGTTTGTCTTTACGCATTGTACTATCGAGCCTTGACGCAATCTTATAGATGTCGCGGTTATGCCAGGGTGTTCCTTCCTGGTTCATTTCCCCGAATTTATTTGACCAATCCCACTGCGGCTCATTTACAGGGCTGATAAACCGGAAATGAATTCCGGTGCTGTCAAAATGTTTCAGCACCCGGCTAAGGAACTCAGCATAGGCATCATATTTATCTTCACGGAGATTACAGGTATAATCTTTTTCGGTTTTGAATCCTAAACCGTTGCGGTTAAAATAAACCGGGGGCGTATTGCTGAAAGCTATCAAATTTTCGACTTTATAGTCATGGGCCTTTCTCAGGAACCATTGATAACCGGCTTGTTTTGACCAATCATAATTTCCGTTCGCATCCATAAAACATTCAACACGTTTTACGGCGGTTTTGATTCCACTGCTGTCGCCCTGTTCAGCGGTACCTCCACCTATATTAAACCGCCAGGCAGACAGTCCAATTCCAACAGGCTTACCGTTTTTGTCGAATTCCTTGCTGAAGAGCAATTTCGCGATCGAGTCTTTGCTTTGCTGTTCCCAATATTTTCCGATTCCTTCTGAGAACCAGCATCCGGAACCTCCGAAATTGTCGATTGTCTGAGCCGCTTTCCCGGAATAGATTTGAAACCTTACTGTTTTAGCCTGCGCAATTAAATGGGCAGTCAGGAAATGAAATCCAATCGATAAAAGCAACAGTTTTGTTTTTCTATCAATCATCGCTCTATACTTCATCCCTTCAATGTTTTTTTTAAGTTGATATAAAAAGCCTTAAATGCGTGTTTCAAATTTTGATTCCCGGCTATTAAGATATGATAGATTAATTTTGAGTGCTACAATTATGTTTTACACCTGCATAAGTTACCAGTCGAACTCAATAGTAGTCCGGATAAAACTTTAAAAAGCAATCTCAAAAAATATTATTTAGAAAAATTTTCAATGAATATTCCTACTACTGAAAACAGCAATAAAACTATTTTGATCCTGGTATTAGGTGCCCTGACTGCTTTAGGTCCTTTTTCAATCGACATGTATCTTCCCGGTTTTCCTGAGATTGCAAAGGATCTTGAAACTGATACTTCCCGGGTTGCCCTGTCATTGTCATCCTATTTTATCGGAATTTCGGCTGGTCAGCTTTTATATGGACCATTGATGGACAGGTTTGGCCGTAAGCCGCCATTATACCTGGGTTTGGCGCTTTACCTGGTCGCCTCCATAGCATGCGCCCTGTGTGAAACGATAGATTCTTTAATTGCATGGCGTTTTGTACAGGCAATAGGAAGTTGTGCTGCGACGGTTGGCGCGGCTGTAATGGTCAGGGATCTTTTCCCAATAAGTGAAAGTTCGAGGATATTTTCACTGCTGATCCTGGTACTCGGCACTTCACCAATGATAGCACCAACGCTGGGAGGTTATGTTACCTCAGCTTTTGGATGGCAAACTGTATTCATTATACTTGCCGTTCTTGCTGTGTTGCTTTTGATTGCCGTGAGATACCTGCTGCCGGTTGCGTATAAGGCAGATCCATCTTTATCGTTGAAACCCGGTCCGATACTTCGAAATTTCAGACTCGTTCTTAGTAACAAGCAGTTCATTACCTATGCCTTAACCGGGGCATCTGCATTTTCGGGCCTTTTTGTTTATGTATCCGGCTCACCGCAGGTATTCATGGAAATCTTTCATATGGAGGCGAAAATTTACGGGTGGATATTTGCCGGCCTTTCGGTTGGATTTATTGGTGCCAGCCAGGTGAGTTCAAAACTACTCAAATATTTTACCAGCGAACAAATCGTTTATACTTCACTGTTATGCCAGGCTATCACCTCGGTAGCGTTCCTGGTTTTATCATTGAATGGCCTCACCGGCCTGGTCTCAACAATCGGTTTTATTTTTATTTACCTGTGTTGCCTGGGGCTGATAGCGCCTAATACAAGTGCACTTGCACTGGCTCCTTTCAATACCAATGCAGGCAGTGCTTCGTCGTTGCTGGGAGTCTCCCAGATGACCCTTGGCGCTTTGGCTTCTACCGGTGTAAGTCTTTTTCATGCAAGTGATACCACCCCGATGATTCTTGTAATGTCAGTGGCTTCAGTAACTGCGAGCATTATTCTAATCTTCGGAAAACGAGTGATCCGGAGCCTGGCCAATACTAAATTAACCCTGTGACCGAATCCAGGCGGGATTTGCCTTTCTTCCGGAAACCGAATTATATCGATTACAGACTATACACTGAAAAGGAAACTGCGCGATTTTTTCCAAGGTGTTATTCGGTCCGCAGCGACTTGACAGGGTTAGCAGTAGCTGCCCGTATTGCCTGGTAACTTACGGTCAGTAAGGCAATGAATACCGAGAGCAGACACGATATCGCAAATACCCACCATTGAATCGGCACCCGGTAAGTATAATCCTGCAGCCATTTATACATCGCCCACCATGAAATTGGTGCGGCTATCACAAAAGAGATAATAACCAGCCTGATAAAATCTTTTGACAGAAGCGCGGTTATACCGGTAACTGATGCTCCTAATACTTTGCGGACACCAATTTCCTTCACCCTGTTTTCTGCCATATAAGTAGCCAGACCAAAAAGTCCCAGGCAGGAGATGAAAATTGTCAGGCCCGCAAATAATCCTGCCAATGTTCCCTGTCTTTGTTCGTTCTCAAACTTCCTTCCATATTCTTCATCAACGAACTTATAATCGAAAGGGTATTCGATATTATATTTCTTAAATATCGCTTCTGCTCTTTTTAAATTCTGAGCTGTTTGATTCTGAGGATTCAATTTGATATGAACAGTATTGAACCAGTCACTTTTCGCACCTGAAATCAGTAATGGCCTTATAGGCTCATATGGAGAAGTGAGGATAAAATCTTTTATTACTCCTACTATATGCCATTCAACGCCATTGTCCTTAACGATTTTCCCAATAGGATCCTTAAACTTCATAACTTTTAATGAAGCTTCATTTATTATCATCCCGGTTGAATCTGTCGGAAACTGTTTAAGATCGAAATCACGGCCATGAACAAATTTTAACCCGACAGTTGTTGCTAACCCTTCATCGGCCACGAATCTTGAAAAATCCGTTTTATCATTGGGATCCTTTCCTTCCCATTCCTGCCCCCAGCCATCACTCCATTGCTGGGTAATTGGCGAATTGGTTTTAACGACAGAAGTTGCAATCCCGTTTGAGATCATTTCATTTTTGATAAGCTGATAGTTCTTTGGAATATCGCCCGTCATAAAATGATAAATCAGGTTGTTTTTCTGATAACCTGTGTCACGGTCCTGTGCATAATCAATCTGTTGCTTCACAATCACGGTACAAATAATCAGTATGATTGCAAATGTGAATTGAAGCACAACGAGCACCTTGCGGGGAGTAACAAGGGCATGTGCCTTTTTAAAGGTTCCTTTCAGCACTTTAACAGGCTGGAAAGAAGAGAGGAAAAACGCAGGATAACTTCCGGCAAGCAAGCCGGTGAATAAGATAAAACCAATTGCTGCCAGCCAGGTATAAATGCTGCCAAAACTGATAAAGAGATTTTTGTCAGTTAATTTATTATATGCGGGCAAACTCAGTAAAACTATTCCAAGTGCAAGCACGGCTGCAAGAAATGATATCAATATAGATTCACCGATAAACTGTCCGATCAGGGAACCCTTTCTTGCCCCGACAACCTTTCTAATCCCAACCTCCTTCGCCCTTTTTTCACTACGCGCCGTACTGAGGTTCATAAAATTTATACAGGCAATCAGGAGTATAAATGCAGCTATAGTTGCAAAAAGTTTTACAAATGTTATTCTTCCACCATTGTCTTCGGCACCATTTGTAAAACTTGAATAGAGTCTCCATCTTTCTATAGGATAAAGGAACATCTCCCATTTATCTTTTTTTGCTTCCTCATCAAATTTCTGCTTCAGCACTTTTATTTTGGGTGCCGCAGATGATAAGCGGGCATTTTGCTTCAGCATCACATAGGTGCGGGTACTGTTGTTGCCCCAGTTTGAATCGTCTTCGTTCCTGGATATCATGTATGACCAGGGCAATAGATATTCAAAATTAAAGCGTGTGTTGTTTGGCAGGTCCTTCAGGATCCCGCTGACAACAAAATTGTCTTTGTTATCAAGTTTGATCAGTTTTCCCATCGCTTCTTCCCGCCCGAAAATCGCTTTTGCAAGTTTTTCGGTAAGAACAATGGAGTGCATATCGTTTAGTGCCGTTGCAGGATTGCCTTTAAGCATTGGAAAACTAAACATTTGCAGGAAGCCGGTGTCAACCATGTTGCCCTGTTTCATGATCCGTTTATCACCGATGCTGAAGAGAAACTCGTTTTCCCAGTTAACCCGCACTGAACGTTCTACTTCGGGCAATTCGCGCTCCAGGGTTCGTGCAAGGATCTTCGGGGTGGTGTTCCAGCAAAAGAGTTTACTGTCAAAATTCGCCCGGTTCCAGGCTTCATAGATCCTGTCCTTATTTTTGTGAAACTGATCATAACTAAGCTCGTTCTGTATCCACAAAACAATAAGAACCGCACTGGCCATTCCAACAGCCAGGCCAAAAATATTGATGAATGAGAATCCTTTGCTGCGCAACAGGTTCCTGAAAGCGACTTTAAAAAAGTTTTTTATCATGCTTGGGGAATATAATTGAGATAGACGCGGGTAAAATGAAAATGTTACATTTTTTCACAAATATCTTCAGTTTATATCAATCCAACTGGTAAAATCAATGGTCATTTGTGGCCTGGTGCTAAGACCAAATAAAATGCTATTTACTCAATAGACTACCGGCCTTATCCTTAATAACATTTCCGATGGTATCTTTAAAAAAGGAAAGCATAAACGGAAGATCGCCCTGGACATTGACATGGTCATCTGCTACAGTAATCCTGCCGGAAACATCAAAGCCTTTGGCATTGAAACTAAAATTCCCAATGTTTCCATTCCAGTCTTCTTTAACGCCTCTTATCTTATCTTTTTGTTCTTCCTGTAGATCTGCCAATAATCCTTTTATTCTTGTCAAAGCTTCTTCTTTCGGAAGTTCATGCGGTATACTAACATCTAGCTTGCTCATACTTTATTTATTCAAAAAACATTACTTATAATAAAACCAGTCATATCTTTCGGACTGTTTTATCATGACAAATTAATTTTGCCCTATAAACGATGGGGTTTGATATCATAACAAATTAAAAGAAAAACCGTCAAATAGCAATCGCTGAAATCGGGTTAATTAATATTCTGCACACAATTACCGGACATCGATGCCAAATCATTCCGTTCTCAGGCTCTCGACGGGGTTTGTAAGTGCCGCCTTCAGGGTATGGAAAATAACAGTAAGCAATGTGATTACCAGCACCATAATCGCAGACATAATAAAAGGGAAAACCGATAATCCCGTATTGTAAGGAAATATCTCGAGCCATTTGCTCATAAACAGATAAGCAACGGGGAAAGCAACAATACAGGAGATGCCCACCAGCACTATAAAATTTGTGGTGATCAGCGGAACTATCTCTCCAACCCCTGCACCGAGTATTTTCCTGATACTGATTTCTTTTTGTCTTTGTTGTGTTGTGAATGCAATCAGGCCCAGCAAGCCAAGGCAGGTAATCAAAACGGTAAGTATTGAAAAACTGGTAAAGATCTTCCCCCTTTTCTGGTCCGCGGCATACTGTGAATCAAAGTCCTGGTCAAGGAACGTGTACTCGAAAGGCAGGTCAGCAAAAATTTTCTTCCAGGTATTTTCAACACTTGTAATGGTTCGCGGAATATTTTGCGGATCCATTTTGACCTGAAAATTATTACTGGCATTCCTGTAATACATAATAAGAGGAGCAATAGGATTGTACAAAGATTTTTGATTAAAATCTTTGACGACACCCACAACTTCAAGATATCTCCCTGATGTATCTCCCGGAAATTTTACATGTTTTCCAATAGCTGATTTCCATCCAAATTCCTTTATCATCCTTTCATTTACAATAATGCTGCGCAGTGTATCAGGTAAGCCGGAAAAATTCCGGCCCTCATGCATTTTTATACCCAGTGTATTAAAATAGTTCTCATCTACCCCATACACATCAACGCCTTTATCAAGATATCCCGTCTCTGTTTGTACAGTAAACAGGTTAAAGCTGATACCACGGCCAGGTGTAGCTTCAGCTGTACTTGCTGATTTTACTCCGGGTAGATTTCTGACTTCATTTTTGAAGGAAGTTATTTTACTCCTGATATCGTTGTTAGCATTCGCGGATACGGTGAGCACCTGTTC
Organism: Flavitalea sp.; assembly: GCF_035489435.1. Lineage (NCBI taxonomy): Bacteria > Pseudomonadati > Bacteroidota > Chitinophagia > Chitinophagales > Chitinophagaceae > Flavitalea > Flavitalea sp. The sequence goes on along the minus strand of NZ_DATHKG010000184.1, from coordinate 13,075 downwards.
TTTACTGAATCCAAGATCCCTGTTCCTCAGGTAATTCAGCTGACCATAAACGATCCAGGTGCAAATGATCATGATCATCGAAATCGTAAATTGCACCACAACCAACCCTCTTCTCAGGGTAACGTTACTGGAACTTTTTGAGAGGCTTCCCTTCAGGATGGTTACAGGATTAAATTTTGAAAGATAAAATGCAGGGTAACTTCCACCTACAAACCCTACAAATAATATAATCCCCAGCAGTATAAAAAATGTTCCCGGATCAAGTAAAGAACCAAATGTGATAAACTTGCCTGATAATGAATTAAAATATGGCAACAACAAAGCGATAAAACCTATACTCAATAACAGTGCAAATAATGCAGTGAGTGTCGACTCAACCAGGAATTGCGCGACCAACTGTGATTTTGTGGAGCCGGTAACTTTACGAATACCGATTTCTTTTGCTCTTCGTGCTGACCTTGCAGTAGTAAGATTCATGTAATTGATACAGGCGATGATCAGCATAAAAAATGCAACCGCCGAAAAGATGTAGATGTATGATATACTTCCAAGCTCTTCTGGTTCATTTCCCATATCAGAATGCAGGTGAATTGCTGTGATATTCTGGATGCCGTAATGAATTTTAATTTTATACTGAGCAAAAATGGCTGCCATGTATTTATCATACATCGGGGCAAGCTTTTTCTCAAACGAAGCAGCAGTGGTATTTTGATTTAATAAAACATAAGTATAAAAACTGAAGTTCCCCCAGTTACCCTGGAAATCATTAGGAAGTGTTCTGGTAGATATCAGTACATTAAAAATGAAATGAGAATTTTTTGGAACATTTTTTACGACACCAGTAACTTTAAACACTTCACCACTTGTATTTTCCAAAGACTGGCCCAGCGCCTTTTGTTTGCCGAAATACTTTTCAGCTACAGATTGCGTAATTACAATAGTCTTCGGTGCAACAAGCGCCGTTTTAGGATCACCTTCTATAAAATCATAAGTAAACATCCTGAACACATTGCTGTCAGTATAAAACACTTTGTCTTCATAAAAACGGAGACCTCCCTTTTTATACATCACTCTTCCCTGAGGCACAAAACGTACAGATTCTTCTACCTCCGGATAATCTTTCTTGAGTTGTGGTCCCAACGGATACTGTGTGATAGCCCACTTCAACATGTCCTTATCCGGCTCCTTGATATAGGAATTGATGCGATAGATCCGGTCAGCTTTTTTGTGATAACGGTCATAAGCCAATTCGTCTTTAATATAGAAAATTAGAAAAAGGCTAAAAGTGATCCCGATTGTCAGGCCAAGAATATTTAGAAGACTGTACCATTTATCTCTTTTGAAATTGCGTAAAGCAACAAGGAGCAGGTTCTTTATCATGGGCTGATTTTAAGAAAATATATTTGAAGAATTGAATGATAAACTTATCGTGGATTAACCGTAACGCACTGGTACACATGATTTAAGTCAATCACTATGCCATTATGTAAGTGTTTAGCGGATAGTACTTTCAAAAAGACTTGATTAATAAAGTGTCCGGAACCGGACACTTTATGTTCGATGCCGGACTCGTTTCAACCATTTAAGCATGTAGGATGACCAGAAGATTTATATTAAAGGCTTAATCAAATTTATACTGGACACTGATCATAAATAATGTGGCCGTTTTCCTGCCTGATTACCAGTTAAGTTTTTAAGCGATGCGGGTATTCATACCTGGTCGTTGATGTGAAGACCATTTTTTTAGCTTTTCAACTAATTCTTCCAGCCTGATTGGCTTACTGAGATAGTCGTTCATGCCGGCCAGCAGACATTTTTCCTGGTCACCCTCCATGGTGTTCGCGGTAAGTGCAATAATTACAGGTTGATCATAATCCAGGCCCCGGATTACCAGTGTCGCTTCCAGGCCATCCATTTCAGGCATTTGCATATCCATAAGAACCAGGTCGAATGATTCCTCCTTACATGCATTGACGGCTTCCTGTCCATTCTCAACCAATTTTACCTTGTAACCCAATTTGCCCAGGATATGTAAGATCACCTGCTGATTGATAAGGTTATCCTCAGCTACCATAATCCGGAGTGGGTAAACCCCCGAAAAGTCTGAGGTTAATATATTTTCAGTGCTGATAGATTGAGTATATGGAATATTCGGCTGCAATGCGCTGAGAATATGTTTACTCAATAAATGTTGCTTTACGGGCTTGGTTAAGACAGAGGTAAAAAGAGATGATTTCATCGCGTTGTTCTCATGGCCATTTGAACTCAGCAGTATAACAGGAAGTTTAGGGTATTTTTCCCTCAGGATCTTCCCGAGTTCTAAGCCATCCATCCCTGGCATTTCCATGTCTGAAAGAACCAGGTCGATTTCGGTTATCCTGGTCAAAATATCCAGGGCTTCCTTACCAGACTGAACCATGATCGGCAATAGGCTCCATTGTTCCAGCTGGCTCCTAAGTATCGTACGGTTGGTAAGGTTATCATCAACCACCAATACTTTTTTTCCTGCCTGTTTTGCCATATCATATTGAATATATGTCTGGATAACTGTTGCCGGCACACTGGTACTGATTGTGAATGAAAAGACCGAGCCTTTTCCAACTTCACTTTCAACTGAAAAATTACCACCCATAAGTTTTACGAGTTTTTCCGAAATCGCTAAACCAAGGCCGGTGCCCCCAAATTTGCGAGTGGTTGAAGAGTCCACCTGTGAAAAAGACTTGAATAGTCTTCCCATTTTGTCAGCAGGTATCCCAATTCCGGTATCACGAACTGAAATACGGATCATATGTTGATTACCGGGTCCCGAATGCTGCAACTGCAAGCCAATGAATATCTCGCCTTTAGGAGTAAACTTCATGGCGTTACTTACCAGGTTACTAACAACCTGCTTTAAACGCAGATCATCTCCCACTATCTGTAAAGGCACATCTTTCTCTATATGATATATCAATTCCAATCCGCTCTTCGCCGCTCTCATTCCAAATATGTTCAGAACATCTTCAATACAATTACGAAGGTTGAAGCTTTCCTGCTCGAGCTCCAGGTTACCAGATTCTATTTTGGAAAAGTCAAGGATGTCATTAATAACATTCAACAAACTTTCACCGCAGGTACTTATTGTTTCTGTATAAATCCGCTGTTGTTCAGTTAATTCGGTTTCGGCAAGTAGTGAGGACATCCCTATCACTCCATTCATCGGGGTCCTGATTTCATGACTCATGGTCGCCAGGAATATACTTTTTGCCCGGTTGGCTTCCTCGGCTTCCTGCCTTGCCTTATTTTCTTCCGCTGCAATATGAACCAACTGATCAGTCTGAATAGCCACTTGTTCCTGCAACGTTCTTCTTTGATTTTTTATGCTGCGAACCCTGAATTTAAAAAATGCAATAAAGGCACTAACCAGCGCTGATATTAAAATAATCCTGAACCACCATGTTGACCAGAAAGGTGGAGTTATCCGAATACTGATAGAGATTCCCTTTTTGTTCCACAAGCCGTCATTATTACTTGCCTTTACACGAAAAATGTAATTGCCCGGATCGAGATTAGTATAGGTTGCTTTTCTTTGTTTTCCAACCATGTTCCATTCTTTATCAAAGCCTTCCAGCTTATAAGCGTACTGATTTTTTTCCTGCAGGGTATAGTTTAAAGCTGCAAATTCAAAAGAAAATACAGACTCTTTATAAGATAAGGTCAGGCTCCTGCTTTCATTGATATCTACTTTAAGCGGCGAGTTTTTTTCACCGACTTTAACTGATTTGTTGAAGACCTGGAAATCTGTAATAAAAACCGGTGGAACATAAGTATTCGTTCTGATACTGTCCGGATGAAACACATTAAATCCTCCCGATCCACCGAAAAACATTTCACCACTTGCCGACTTGAAATATGCACCATGATTGAAAACCGGGCCCTGGAGACCATCATTGAATTCATAATTGCGGAAGGACTTAGAACCGGGATCAAAACAGGAAAGTCCATTGTTGGTACTCATCCAAAGCTTTCCCTTTCCATCCTCAAGAATACCCTGTATAACGTTATTAGGCAGTCCATCTGCCTGGAAATACCTGGTAAACTTTCCTGTAAGCGGATCAAGAAAATTCAAACCATTATTAGTGCCTATCCATAGACGACCTTTCGAATCTTCCATGATAGTATTAACGATATCATTGCTAAGACTGCGGGAATCTTCGGCATTGTGTTTATATATGATAAAACGGTTATTTCTCTTGTCAAATAAATTCAAACCTCCCCCCATTGTTCCAATCCAAAGATTCTCTTTTGAGTCGAGATACAGGCTGTTTACAGAAGGAGCACTGATACCATTTGGGTCTGCTGCATTGTGTTTATAGTGCGAGTAGGTATTGTTACGTTTATCATAATAATCAAGTCCCCCTTGCCAGGTACCGATCCACCAATTCCCGTACTTATCTTCTACCAGGTCACCAATCATATCAACGCAGGTGCCATGGTTTGCAATACTGTCAACCGGGTACCTCTTAAAACGACCCGTTTCCGGATCCAGGCCATTTAATCCACCCCGAAAGGTTCCCACAAGTATCTCATTGTTACTGGCTTGCTTTAAGGTGAGCACCACATCGCTTGCAAGACTGGAAGGCCCGGGCTGACTCCTGTAATTCTTAAAACTGTTTTTTTTGCGGTTAAACATTGTGATGCCTCCGCCGTCTGTGCCGATCCAGATATTACCGTTGACATCTTCAAGGAAAGTATTCACGGTATTATTACCAAGGCTGTTCTTATTATTTGGCTCTTTATGATATTTGGCAAACTTCGCCGGCTCCTTATCCAGGAAGTCAACTCCGCTATGAAATGTGGCCAGCCAGGTATTTCCTCTTTTATCAATGTAAATATCCCAGATAGAATTGCTGCTGATACCTAATGGATCGTTATCGTCCTGTGCATAATTATAAAATGCATTATTCTTTTTATCGAAAACGCTTATACCGCCATTCTCAGTTCCCAGCCAGATAAGGCCATTTGCATCTTCATTAATACAGCGGACAGTATTATTCGCAAGGCTTGACTTGTCTTTAGGATCATGAATAAAAACGGATGAACTTGTTTGTGGCTGAGTTAAAGAGATTAAGGCCTTTCGAATCTGTGCCAATCCAGATATTGTGTTCGCGGTCTTCAAAAATCGTAAGAATACTGTTTTCACTGATACTATGTTTATCGGCTGCATTGAATTGATAATGCCTGAAAATATTTTCTTTCCTGTTGAAAACATCAAGACCGCCGGACCTGGTGCCGATCCACAAATTACCATTGCTGTCTTCAAACAATTTATAAATATTGTCATCCGCAAGACTATTTTTATCTTTCGGGTTATGGAGATAGTGAGTGAATTTATTGTTCTTTTTATCCAGCAGGTCAAGTCCATTTGCTGAACCGGCCCAAATGTTGCCATCTCCGTCTTCCAGGATAGATTGAATCGTATTATGACTAATGCTTCCGGGGTCATTGGGGTTATGGCGATAACGTATAAATTCATCGCTTTTCGGCAAGTATTTGTTCAGCCCACCGGCTACTGTTCCAATCCATATATTTCCTTCCAGGTCTTCCTTCATGCTCCAGATAAAATTGGCGCTGATACTTGATGAGTCTTCGGGATCGGACCTGTATACTGTAAACTTGTAACCGTCGTATTTGTTTAATCCATCACGGGTACCAATCCAGATAAAACCATTTTTATCCTGTAAGATGCAGGTAGCGTTATTAATGGAAAGTCCTTGCGTTGTGGAAAGATTTTTAAATTTCAGATTGGGTCTCTGGGCAAGACCAGCTATATATAAAAAGACGGCGACAATCAATAAAACGATATTCCTGAATGGCAGCTTCATGGGTTGAGTTCGTCTGGTCAAAATCGTTAATGGCGGTCTCCGGTTAATATAAATCCGGACCTTTACCTGAGACCTATAACGTGCAATCTGACTTTTAACGCTGAACGATTTTTTTCATTGTTAAATCTAAGTAGAATACTTGTTGACAATAAATACAAACACTTAAACAAGCCGTCTCTTTTAACTAATTTCGTTTCATAACCAGTTACCATGGCCAACCAGTTTTTGTTATATGGAGCAAATGGTTATACCGGACAATTAATTGCCCGGCATGCAAATGAATACCATCTTCAGCCCGTCCTGGCTGGCAGAAATAAAGAAGCTATCCAAAAGCTATCATCTGAACTCCATTTTCCTTATCTCATCATTGATCTTGATAACCGGGAGGCGCTCGAACAGTCACTGGGTAATTTTGATGTTGTGTTGAACGCAGCAGGACCATTTGATCAAACTGCGCATCCCATGGCAGATGCGTGTATAAGAACGAAAACTCATTACCTGGACATCAATGGTGATATCAGTGTATTTGAATCACTGAAGTTACTTAATGGTCTGGCTTTGGCCGCAGGCATTATGATCATGCCAGGTGCAGGTTTCGATGTTGTACCGACTGATTGTTTAGCGCTTTTTCTGAAGCACCAGATGCCAGATGCAACGGACCTGAAAATGGCCTTCGCAACTGCAGGAGGCGGATTATCGCGAGGCACGGCAACCACTATGATCAACAACCTGGGTGAAGGTGGTAAAAGAAGAATTGACGGAAAAATTGTGAAAGTGCCTTTAGGAGAACATGGCCTCTGGATAACATTCGGTAATGTTCCCACATACGGAAAAGTGAAACGATTTGTTATAAGTATACCCTGGGGCGATGTATCAACTGCATACTTCACGACAGGCATTGAAAATATCGAAATCTACACTGGTATGTCTGTCAATGCGTATCGGCTGTTGAAACTGCAACGGGCTTTCAACTGGTTGCTCAGAACACAGTTTATCCGGAATTTATTAAAGAAGAAAGTTAACAACAGGGCTCCGGGTCCTACAGATGAAAAGAGGAGCCGCGGCAAAAGTTTTATCTGGGGTGAAGTCAGTAATGCTTCTGGCGAAAAGCTGAAAGAGTCCATGGTTACCACCGATGGCTATTCGCTCACGGCACATAGCACCCTGATCATAGTCCAAAAAATTCTTGCGGGAGATTTTAAGCCCGGTTATCAAACGCCGGCAAGCGCATACAGTAGCGAACTGATTTTTGAAGTTCCAGGCACCCGTTGGCTCAATACCCAGGAATAAACCGGTGGCTCAATATTTAGGAATAAACTTTACGATTGAAGTGCCCGTATAAATAAGAAAAAAGATTATCTTTTAGAAAACAACCAATAGGTCAACATTTAAACCCCAACTCCTGATCGTGGTTGCGCTGGCCTTCGTGGCATGTAACGAGCCTTCCACTGATAACAATATTGGTGCTGCAAATGAAAAAGACAGCATCAGCTTCAACATTTCAACAGCGAGGTCTGCCGTCGAAGCTGTGAACAACAAATTCATGGAAAGCATTAAAAAAGGTGATTCTGTGGGCGCCGCTTCTGTTTATGCACAGGATGCACTGATAATGCCTGCAAATAGTGAAGCGATCTCAGGCAAAGATGCCTCTTCGTTTTGGGGATCATTCAAGCAATCTGCAGGCATATTCGTTCGCATCAACAATACGGGTTTCTGTATTAAACACGAATATTGCATCACCAGCATATTCAATCAGGGTCCGGTATTTCGCCTCACTTCTTTCCAGGTTTTTATTTTCCTGGTGAAGATTTTCAATTAAATGATTGATATTCCCCACTAAGTAATAAGAAAAAGGAACAGCTAAGACCAAAGAAAGCAAGACAATAAAAATGAACTGTTTCAGTGCGGTTTGGTAAACCAATGCGTTTTCTTTGTGGATCTCATTTCCTACCCTGACCTGCAAATTTATTAATTCGCTGAGCTTGTCGACAACAGGATTTATGGCGGCGTATAATTTTGAATTGATAAGATTATCGAGACCACGCGCATCTTGTTTATTCAATATCGTCTTCAATTGCTCAACTGTCTCATTTAATTCAGTCATCAATGTTGCTGCCTGTTTAGACAACACAAGCTCCTTAGCAGTTAGAAAGGTTGTTATATAAGCTTTCCAATTTCATTTATATTTTTTTCTGCTGCATCTATCCGATGCAATGATTCTTTAAATGCAAGGCGGTCGGCCTATGACTGCTCGGCAACAGCAAAAATATTTACCAGGAATTCATAACGGATAATTGTTAATTGCTCCATTGGTATTACGCGATCAGTGGTGAGTGGTGAGTGAAATACAAGAAGTATAATATATCACTGGCGACTCATCACTGATAATCTCCATCACTCAAACTCGCCACTTACCACTCACCACTCACCACTTTTCTTAGTGCTACCTGATAAGAAGATACTCGTGGATTCCATCTACGATATTGCCCGGGAATATCCCTAACAGGCAAAGAAGCACCATCAGCAATCCAAGTGTGATATATGTAGCGGTATAAAAAAAAGGATGTAAAGTTCTTTCCTTGATTTCTGAAGAAGGAGATGTTTCGAACAGGATACTTATCACACGAAGATAATAATACAGACCGATCACACTGGTCAGTACCAACACAATAACAGGTGGCCATAAATCCTGCCGTATACCGGCGGTTATAACAAAAAATTTGGCAGGAAAACCTGCAGTAAGTGGAATTCCTGCCAGGGAAAACAATGCGATGGCCAAAACTGCCGCCATCAATGGATCTCTTCTGAATAAACCGCGGTACAATTCCAGATCTTCAGCATCCTGTCTGCGGGTGGATAGTATAGTAACGACTCCAAAGGCTGACAATAACGTAATACTATAAGAGAGCAGGTAGAAAGCACCTGCCTCTACCCCAGCGCCTTCACCTGTTAAAAAAGCAACCAGCAGATAACCAAAATGCGCAATGGAGGAATAAGCAAGCAGCCGTTTAATATTCTGTTGCCTTAGCGCCAAAATATTGCCAGCGATCATAGATGCGATCGCCAGGACGGAAAAGACAGTACTCGCCTGGATATAATGCCTGAGGTCTATGGCCAGGGCAAAGCGGACCAGGACAGCAAATACACCTATTTTCGAGACAGTAGCTATAAATGAGGTGACAGGAGTCGGCGCTCCCTGGTACACATCGGCGGCCCAAAGATGAAATGGCACCAGCGCCAGTTTAAAGCCTATCGCAACAATCATAAAACCTGCCCCCATGATGACCAGTACAGAAGTCGTTGAAGATCCGCTTATCTTTTGTGCAATAGCCGTAAACTCCATTGACCCGGTATCCATGTAGATCAATGCCATACCGAACAACAAAAAAGCAGATGAAACAGCCGCCAATACGAGGTATTTCATGCCCGCTTCCACCGCATTGTTCCTGGTTCTGAGATATGCGATCAGCGCATAAAGACTGACGCTCAACAATTCCAGGCCAATAAACAACGAAATAAAATGGCGGCTTATCGTTAAAATCGCAGCACCAAGAGTGCCAAGAAATAACAGGATATAATACTCTTTCGGGTTCTCTTCCCTTTCCTCAAAATATATATAAGAAAACAGGCCAATAACGAGCACACAAAAAATAATCATACCGGTAAACAAAAGTGCAAACCCATCTATCTGGAACAAGGGAAGAATAGAAACAGGCAGGATGGACCTTACGTTGGCCAGGGCTGCAATTACAAGGCACAATAATAAAAATCCAGCAACCTGTATAACAGTATGGCTCAGCCGAAATGCAATAAGCAGGATGATGATCATTGAAGAACCTGCCAGCAACGTGTACGGAAGAAGTGCGTCGAATTGTATTTCGCTCATCAAACTGATTTTAGTTATTATCGGACCTCTAATTGCCTGACTGTTATTATCGGACCACTAATTGCCTGACTGTAGTTTTTACCATATCTATCACTGGCTGTGGATATAATCCCAATGCAACAATACCGATAGTCATAGCTGCCAGGATAAGAAGCTCTCTCCCACTAAAATCCTTCAATGGCAGGTCGGCGGTCATGTTCCCCAGGAAAACCTTGCGCACCATCCTTAATGAATACAAAGCTGACAAGACCAACCCGAAGCTGGCTATTACTGCCAGGGTTGCCTTGGTTGAAAATGTACCCAGCAGGATCAAAAATTCCGCAATAAAATTTCCTAACATAGGCAATCCAAGAGAAGCCATGGTAAATAAAAGTGCCGCACCGCCCATGAAAGGCATAGCCGTCCATAATCCTCCCATCTTTTCAATGTCACGGGTATGAAGCCGCTCTTTCAGCATTCCGGCCAATACAAACAAAGCCCCGGTACTTATGCCATGGGTTAGTATCTGCATAACCGCACCCTGCATACCGATTTCATTAAACGAGAAAATGCCAAGGAGTACAAAACCCATATGACTAACCGAAGTATAGGCTATCAGGCGCTTGAAGTCGGTCTGTGCAAATGCCAGCAAAGCCCCGTAAATTATCCCGATCACTCCCGCAAATATCATCCACCACGAGATGGCAGCGGAAGCTTCCGGAAACAAGGGCAACACGAACCTGATAATTCCATATGCCCCGGTTTTTAATAACAGCCCGGCTAATAACAAGCTACCTGCGGTGGGAGCCTCACTGTGAGCGTCAGGCAACCAATTGTGAAAAGGAACCACCGGTAATTTTATTGCAAAAGCAAACAGGAATCCGAACAGGATCCACCTGGCAGCAGAGGGCTCGAGAGAAGTGCCCAATAAATCGAAATAATCAAAAGTGTAAGTTCCGCTTTGCTGCCCATGGATAAAATACAGGGCCAGGATAGCAAGAAGCATCAGCAGGCCCCCGGCCTGGGTAAAAATGAAAAATTTAAAAGCAGCATAGCGACGATTGGAATCTCCCCAGATTGAGATCAGGAAATACATAGGCACCAGCATCACTTCCCAGAAGAAATAAAACAGGAACAGATCCATGGCAATAAAAACACCACTTATACCAGCGAGTGTCCATAAAAGATTAAAATAAAAGAATCCTGTCCTTTCCCTGATTTCCGTCCAGGAACAAAGGACCGCCAATATACCCAGGAAGAAAGTGAGCAGTAACAATACGAGGCTCAAGCCATCCATGGACAGGTGAAAACCGATACCAAATGAAGGTATCCAGCTGGTCTTGAAATCTATAAGCCAGGTGGCACCTGCTGCAACGGGATCACGGAACTGAAACCACCAGTAACAGGTTAAGAAAAAATCTGCAAAAACCGATATAAGGGCTATCCATTTTGAAAGATCAGCATTCCATTTTGCCACGAGCCAGCTCAGGACACCACCTATCAGTAAGACCAATATCATCCCTGTGAGCATCATAAGATTAATTGTAGGGTTATTATGAACAGGATGCCAATGATAAAACCTCCGATATACAGACGCAGCGATCCATTCTGCGAAATCGACAATAGCCGGTTAAGTTTCAAATTCGCTTGTGCCAGGCCGTTATACAACCTGTCAAATACATCAGCTTTATTAACCTTTGTGATAAACACAAAGGGTTTTACAAATATGGTATCATACAACCGGTCAAATCCCCATCCATTGTACAGGAAGTTGCGGATCCCGGCATTTTCGGTTGATTGCAACCACTGCCCGGTAACAGTATTTTTCAGGTGATATATTGAATACCCGGCGTAAATACCCAAGAGAGTAACAACAGTAGCTACCAGTTGAAATACAGCTTCGGGCGGAAGACCTTCTTTTAATACCGGGGCAGGCAATACATTTTGGATAAAATCAGAAAACAGTGAAAGGTGAACAAGATTATGTGGCCATTCAATAAATCCGGCTATTAAAGATAAAACTGCAAGTATTACCAGCGGTATAGTCATCCCTTTTCCGGGTTGTGCATGTACCGGGGTTTTCATCTCACCAAAAAAAACAACCAGTATAAGACGTGTACAATAAAAAGCAGTAATGAATGCTCCTGCAAGGGCAATCACCCATAAGAAAGGATTGCCTTTAATGCTACCCCAGGCATACCAGAGAATAGGGTCCTTACTAAAAAATCCGGCAGTAACAAAAGGCAGGGCAGCAAGAGCAGCAGCACCCGCGAGGAATGTATAATAAACTATGGGCAGCTTGTTTTTGAGCCCGCCCATTTTAAAAATGTTTTGCTCATGATGCAAAGACTCGATCACTGTACCGGCAGCAAGGAACAAAAGTGCTTTAAAAAAAGCATGTGTAAAAAAATGAAAGATCGCTGCACTCCATGCTCCGAGACCAAGTGCGAGGAACATATATCCGATCTGGCTTATCGTGGAATAGGCAAGTATTCTTTTGATGTCCGTTTGAACCATGGCACTGCAACCGGCAACAAACAGCGTTGCGGCGCCAATGATCGCGGTAACAGTCATGGCAAGCGGAGAAAGCATGAACAGTGTATGCATTCTCGCTATGAGATAAACACCAGCTGTAACCATTGTTGCCGCATGAATCAATGCACTGACCGGAGAAGGACCTGCCATTGCATCGGGCAACCAGGTTTGCAGTGGTAGCTGTGCTGATTTACCCATTCCTCCCGCAAGCAATAAAAGGCAAATAAGTGTTATGTTGGACGATCCGGTTGTAAAATGAGCGGGAGCCTGTTGAAGAATGCCAGGAATACTGAGCGTTCCCAACTCTTTAAAGAGCAGGAACAAACCAATGAGCATAGCTGTATCGCCGATTCTTGTAACTAAAAATGCTTTATTTGCCGCCTGGCAATTGGCCGGGGATTCATACCAGAATCCAATCAGCAGGTAACTGCACATACCAACCCCCTCCCAGCCCAGGTACATAAGAACAAGGTTGTCTGCCATCACCAATAACAGCATGGCACCCACGAATAAGTTCATGCAGGCGAAAAACCGCGCATAGTCACGGTCCTTTTTCATATAAGCAGTAGAGTAAATATGGATCAGTGCGCCTACAAAAGTGATAATAAAAATAAATGTGAGTGATAATACATCTACACCCAGACTTATGGCAACTGAAAGCGTGCCCGCAGAGAACCATTGCCATAACAATAATGTGTCAACACCTGTAGGTGGCGGAGTCTGAAGAAATTGTATACCGTAAATCACTGTCAGCACAGCGGCCAAACTCACAGTGCCTGCGCCTATCGAAGCAATTACGTTTTTAGGCAAT
>NZ_DATHKG010000183.1:0-61960 GCF_035489435.1 Flavitalea sp. | reverse complement strand
TTCATCAATCAGTTGATTTATATTGTTAAGAGATGTTACCCTATAATCCTATCGCTTTTTTCAATGAGCAATAAAATTACTAACTAGAACCCATATATAAACACTTTTCAAAGATCTTTGCTTAACTAAACGACATTGAGTGATGAGTGATGAGTGATGAGTGATGAGTTATTAGATATTAGATATTAGCGACTATGAGCGATGGATAAAGTCTGTGAAGAAGGAGATTAATCAGATAACTTCTAGAGGTAGCTAAATTTCATGATAAAAAGGAAAAATCTTAAGTTTATCAAGATTGACTGAGGCATTTGCAAGATGATTTCATATCTTAAACTTCTTGCCAGTGAAATAATGTTCCGAAGGAACATTGTCATCCATAACATCTTATTATTACAACCAAGCATTACCAAAACTTAAACATTCATACCAAAACTTAAACATCAAACCAATAATTAATATAAACTCTTAACTTAAACAACTCACCACTCACTCATCACTCATAATTCATAACTCATAACTCTCTTCATGTATTTACCAAAACTACTCGCTGCTTTCATCCTGTTTTCCGGAACTATTCAGGGACAAACATCACTGACGGCAATGGCTGACCAGAAGGCTAAAGCGATACTTCCGAAACTCATTGAATGGCGGCGTTATCTTCATGAACATCCTGAACTTTCAAACAGGGAAGAAAAAACAGCAGCATATATTACGGCCCATCTGAAGAAGCTTGGACTGGAAGTAAAAACCGGTATTGCAAAAACAGGTGTGGTAGCTATCCTTGTTGGCGGAAAACCTGGGCCGGTTGTGGCTCTCCGGGCTGATATGGACGCACTGCCTGTACTGGAGAGAGCTGACCTTCCGTATAAGTCAACTGTTACTGCTGAATACCTCGGACAACAGGTGCCAGTTATGCATGCCTGTGGCCACGATACCCATGTAGCCATGTTGATGGCCACTGCTGAAGTGTTAACATCTATGAAAAAAGATATTCCGGGTACCGTAAAATTTATTTTTCAACCAGCAGAAGAAGGATCACCAGGCGATGAAAAAGGCGGCGCACCAGAAATGATCAGGGAAGGTGTAATGGAGAATCCTAAAGTAGATGCAATCTTTGGTATTCATATAAACTCATCGCTCGAAGTGGGTAAACTGCGATATAAAAGCGGCTCTTTTATGGCCTCATCTGATTGGTTCACGGTAAAAATAAAAGGAAAGCAAACTCATGGATCAACCCCCTGGACAGGAGTTGATCCAATTGTCGCAGGCACCCAGATCATCAATGCCCTGCAGACTATAGTAAGCCGGCAGTCTGATCTTACGAAGGCACCGGTAGTGATTACGGTTGGCAAATTCCATAGTGGTTTGAGAAATAACATCATTCCGGAAGAAGCAATTCTGGAAGGAACAATCAGGACCCTCGACTCTAAGATGCAAAAAGATGTACATGAACGAATCAAAACAACGGTTATGAAAGTCGCAGAATCTTCCGGTGCAGTTGCTGAAGTCAGCATCGATACAAAAACTCTTGTCACCTATAATACACCCGAACTGGTAGAGATGATGCTGCCTTCATTGGAAGCAGCTGCAGGTAAGGAAAACCTGGTTTCTGGTACCTGGACCACCGGGGCCGAAGATTTTTCATTTTTTGGTGAGAAGGCTCCATCTTTTTTCTTTAATCTTGGTGGGATGCCAAAAGGCATGGACCCCGACAAGGCAGCTCCACATCATACACCTGATTTTGTGATAGACGACAGCCAGCTCGATGTTGGAGTAAAGGCTTTCTGCCACCTGGTGTTTGACTATGCAAAGTTGAAGGCCAATACAAAACCATCACCAACTAAAAAAGCGTTTTAATCATGGCCGTCCAAACATTTCAATTGGGATAAACAATCATTTTTAAGCTGATAAATAAAAAAGCTTTCTGCATTTTCAGCAGAAAGCTTTTTTGTTATGATTATATGATATTCTGCAATGAGCTCCGGAAAACCGGTACCCTACCCTTTTTTTGCTTCTTTCGCCCAGGTATCTTTTAAGGTAACTGTCCTGTTAAAAACAAGTTTATCCTCTGAACTTTCTTTATCAAGCGTGAAATATCCCTTCCGTATAAACTGGTAGCGTTCATCAAATTTTCCTTTTATAAGTGCCGGTTCGGCATAAGCATTTGATATAATCTGTAATGAGTCAGGATTGATGTAGTCCTTGAAGTCCCCTTGCTCTGAAGAAGGATCTTCTGCATTGAATAAACGGTCATACATTCTTACTTCAAGGTTAATTGCCTCTTTGATACTAACCCAATGCAAGGTGCCCTGCACTTTCAGACCTGAGCTGTCTGAGCCACTCTTGCTTTCAGGAATATAACTGCAATGCAAAGCCGTAATGTTTCCTGATTCGTCTTTAATGACCTCATCGCATTTGATGATATAAGCACTTTTTAGTCTGACCATCTTACCCGGTGCAAGCCTGAAGAATTTTTTCGGAGCATCTTCCAGAAAATCTTCCCTTTCAATATACAACTCATTGCTAAACGGCATTTCCCTGTTTCCTGCATTCGGATCTTCAGGATTATCTTCACTGGATAACATCTCTGTCTGACCGGCAGGATAATTGGTGATCACCACTTTGAGCGGATCAAATACCACCATTCTCCTGAGTGCTATCCTATTCAGGTGTTCACGGATACAAAATTCCAGCAAAGAAAAATCAATCATGTTGTCGCGTTTTGCAACACCGATTTTTTCAGCAAACAATCTTATACTTTCAGGTGTGAAACCGCGACGTCTCAACCCGGTTATTGTCGGCATACGCGGATCGTCCCAACCAGTTACATGTCCCTCGTTTACAAGTTGTAAAAGTTTTCGTTTACTCATGACGGTATACGTCATATTCAGTCTTGCAAATTCATACTGACGGGAAGGAAAAATTTCGAGTTTTTCGATCAGCCAGTCGTATAAAGGCCTGTGCGGAATAAATTCCAGGGTACAAATTGAATGCGTCACTTTTTCAATAGAATCACTCTGCCCATGCGCAAAATCATACATTGGATATATAGACCATTTGTCGCCCGTACGGTGATGATGTGCATGTTTGATCCGGTATAGCAACGGATCCCGCATATGCATATTTGGCGATGTCATATCGATTTTTGCACGGAGTACTTTGGCGCCATCGGGATATTTTCCAGCCCGCATTTCCGCAAAAAGATACAAATTTTCGTCAATCGTCCTGCCGCGGAAGGGGCTATCCTTACCAGGCTCAGTAGGAGTGCCTTTTAGCTTTGCTATTTCTTCTGCGCTGGAATCATCAACATAAGCAAGGTCTTTTTTTATGAGTTTTACTGCGAATTCATAAAGTTGATCAAAATAGTCAGATGCATACAGTTCTTCTCCCCATTCGAACCCGAGCCAGCGTATATCGTCCTTAATACTTTCAACATATTCGGTGTCTTCGGTGACAGGATTAGTGTCATCAAACCGGAGATTGGTTTTACCGCCAAATTCTTTTGCTAATCCAAAATTCAGGCAAATTGACTTTGAATGACCGATATGAAGATAACCATTGGGTTCAGGTGGAAACCTGGTAACTATAGAATCATATTTTTTCGACGCCAGGTCGGCTTCGATGATTTCTTCAATGAAATTGAGCGATTTTTCTTCTTCTTTGATACTCTCTGCCATAATATTCAATCCGTTATATCTGCAAATTTACGTTTTATATTGAAACTGAGGATGGACAGAAGGACCGTTTCGGGTCTTGCCGATCTTATATTCAGACAAAATATTCCGCAAAGGATAATTGATTAAGTTAAAATATTCCGCAAGGGATAATTGAGGATCACCTGGGATCCCGGGTTTCATGGAGTCGTAAAAAAAAGATGGAGTCGCAAAAAAAGATGGAGTCTAAAAAAAAAAGAGAGAGCTGTACTCCTACAGCTCTCTGAACCAATAAACAATTCCTATGAATAATCAGGGCGTTAATAGTGTGAAATTATATCCGGGCGAGTGGATGTCAAAAGCTTTTCGATGATTGTGATCTAATTGGCGATGAAAAAAATCCGCGGGAAATATTTATAAGTGGAAGCATTTAGGTTCGGAGTCTTAGGCTCCGGCTTTTTGATTTGTGATGTTAAATCCAGCATTTATAATCCACAATCACCGGATTCAACGAACCCACAATCAATGAGTCCACGATCACCGGATTCAACGAATCCACAATCAACCAATGCACAATCAACCAATGCACAATCAATAAATTCAACTGAGGTGAATACAAAAAAAAAGAACCGCACTCAGCGTACGGCTCTAAACCACTAAAAACTTAATAAAGAAAAATCAGGGTAACGGATCTGCATCAAAGATATAATCCGTTACAGTTTGGAAAGAATCATTTCGCCCAATGTATTCAAGTTATCGATGAATGGATGGTTTTTTCGGATGAAACTCAACTCACTCATAACTCATCGCTCAACTCATCACTCATCACTCATAACTCATCACTCATAACTCATAACTAAACTAACCACTCACCACTTACAACGGTTCCCGTTGACCAAATAACAAACTGCCAACACGAATCATCGTACTGCCCTCTTCTATAGCAATTTCATAATCTGCACTCATACCCATACTAAGGGTATTGAAATCGGAAGATTTGACCAGGTTTGCCCTGCAATCGTCAAAAGCTGCTTTCAGGTATTCGAATTCCTTTCTTATCTGCGTCTTGTCCTCAGTAAAACTCGCCATCCCCATCAGCCCGGATATTTTGATGTTTCTTATCTGGTTTATCAATTCGAGTTTAGGAATGTCAGCAACAATAGCCTGTAATTCCTCATAACTGAGACCGAATTTGCTTTCTTCCTGAGCTATATGCATCTGCAAAAGGCAGCTGATATTGCGCTCCTGTTTAGCTGCCTGCCGGTCGATTTCCTCCAGCAACTGGTAGCTTTCAACACCATGGATCATATGAACAAATGGCGCAATATATTTAACCTTATTTCGCTGGAGGTGGCCAATAAAATGCCACCGGATATCCTGAGGAAGTAACAATTGTTTTTGTATAAGTTCCTGCACGTAGTTCTCACCGAAGTCACGGTGACCAATGTCATAAAGATCCTGGATATCATTTACAGGCTTATTTTTCGATACCGCAACCAGGGTGATATCCCCGGCCGTGCAAACTTTCATCAGTTCTTTATAAACTTCAATATTTATTGCCATATTAAACTGAGATTTTGTTCCAGCTTATTGCTTGCAAATTCTTTACCATTAACCATAATCCCAACAAAGACAACAGCGCAACCCCATACATAATATAAACTCTGTCAAGAAGGAAATAATGGATAACTACCAGCACTCCGATAATCAGCATTTGCAAAATGATTTTCAAAAATTTTCCGGATTGTTGTTTCACATTCGGTTGTCGGGAGAATGGAAGAAAATGTTCTGTAAACTGCGTCAAAACCAAAAGGCTTATCAGGCTATTAAATAATCCTAATACAAAGTCATCAATAATTGCCGGTCCCCATACAAATAATGAGATTCCAAAAAAAGCAAGGTATACAGGCAGAAAATATTTTGCAATAAGGGCTTTCAGATTACCTGATAATAATTCACCCGGTCTTTTTACAGGCATGCTGTGATAGATCCATGAAGCCTGGAAGTTTTCATTGAAGGTAACTATGGTGAGACTGCTGGCTACTGCAAACAACGGGATATAAATCATCCACAGAAATTTATTTGAATCAGGCAACAACGCGAACTGCTCAGCCATGTTCCTGCCGCCGTTGAAAATGATAATGAACAGGAAGATCGGAATATATCCCAGGGCCGGATAAAACTGCAATCTGAATGCCTTGTCGCGGCTTGTCATTTTCCAGGTAAGTTCGAATGCCCCTTTTTCAACCGGCGTCACACAACATAAGGAGGCAAGCCGTCCGGAAAAGCCTTTCCTGGATTTAATCCCGACCGGCTGCTTTTTATTGACCCGGCTGTCATTATTTAAATTGGCCAGTTGTTTCGAAAATAACGGAGCCAGGAATTTATTCAACACCCAATACAAAAACAATGGCACAAACACCGCCAGGAATAACATGGTCAGATGAGCAAGGTCAAAATTGTAATCATATAAACTTTCAAGCGCCATTGCCATCCAGACCGGCGGAATCAGGAAAGAATACCATTTCAGGGTGAAGCTTGCCGATAAACCTTCAAGATCAATCATCCTGGGTATCAGCTGGTAGCCAACCGTAAAAAACAATGTCATTCCAATCTGGAAATATGTGACAATCTCCTTGATTTTTTGTTCACTGCTGAAACGCAGGACCAGCAGGTATAATAAATATGTAATAAAAACCGCAAGCAGTACAGTTAGCTGGGAAGTTATGATCATGCCCAGGCCAACTAGTGCACCGTATTTCACGAAAATAGCAATAACCGGTACCAGGCAGATAGCGACACTGAATTGAAGAAGATATAAGAGTACATGGATCAGCCTGGCCATAAATAGTGTTTTACTATTCACAGGCCTTGGCAGGAGGATCTGGTTATCGGTTGTATCCAGTAACACAGATGAGAAATCCGTTATCAAAGTCATTGCCATCATAAAGATCACATAGGAATGAAACAGGATCATTGCTGTGACAAGATTCGGAAATGAGTAAACGGCAACACCCATGAATACACCAAACAACCCGTAAAGAATAAGTATAGTTGTGAGATGGTTTTTATTATCTTTTTGCTGATTTTGCTTCCAGCTCATGTAAACCCGGCGGGTATCCATGAGCAGCTTCAGTTCCACTATCGTGTACAGGCGATCAACGTCGATTCCCTGACGTCTGAAGACCGGGTTGAACAGTTGAACCAGTTTCAACAACCATTTACCCATTCGAAAAGTTTTTCATGATATCCACAAATTCACCGGCAGTCGACAAATGTTGCTGATCACCAGTGAGTGCAGTGAAGATATTTTCAAGGGAACCTTCCGCCCCGGCTTTTTTAAGCTCATCAAATGTTCCATCAGCAATCACAGCACCTTTGTTGATAATGATGATGCGGTCACTGATCTTTTCAACAACATCCATGATATGTGAAGAATAAAAAATGGTTTTGCCGGAATGTTTTAACTGAGATAAAATCTCCTTTACAAGTATCACTGCATTGGCATCAAGCCCGCTGAGCGGTTCATCAAGAAATATAATTTCAGGATTATGGATCAGCCCTGAAATGAGTAATACTTTTTGTCGCATCCCTTTGCTAAAACTATTCATCCGCATATCATGTTTATCAGCCAGGTCAAACAGGCGTAAAAGATCAAGTGCTTTTTTGCGCGTATTGACAGCATCCATCTGGTAAAGCTTACCAACGAAATCAAGGTATTCCACCGGGGTCAGTACATCATACAGGGCAGCGTTTTCTGGTATATATCCAATCTGCTGTTTGATGATCATCGGATCTTTCCTGACATCGAGCCCAAGCACCATGGCATTCCCTTCAAAATCGGAAATGATCCCGGTGAGAATTTTAATGGTCGTGCTTTTTCCCGCCCCGTTTGGTCCGATATAACCCACAATCTGGCCTTTATCGAAAGACAGATCAATTCCCTGCAGTACATATGTACCACTGTATTGTTTTCTTACCTGTTGTAGTTGTATAATGCTCATTTAAACCATTTGACCATTTGACCATTTGACTTTAACTCATCACGCTAACGACTCACTAACTAATAACTGCTAACCGCTAACCATTCACTTAAACTCACTCATAACTCACTCATCACTCATAACTCATAACTTATGTTCCTGACTTATTTAAGTATTGAACGGCCGATTACAATACGCTGCACCTCTGAAGTGCCTTCGTATATCTGTGTTATTTTTGCGTCCCGCATCAGTCTTTCCACATGGTATTCTTTTACATATCCGTAGCCGCCATGCACCTGTACTGCTTCGGTTGTTACCCACATCGCGGTCTCCGACGAAAACACTTTCGCCATGGAACTGCTCAATGCATAGTCAAGACCATTATCTTTTTCCCAGGCAGAACGTAAACATAACAAACGCGCTGCCTCAATCCTGGTCGCCATATCAGCCAGTTTAAACTGGATTGCCTGGTGATGCATGATTTCTTTCCCAAATGCCTTTCTCTCCCTGGAATATTTCACTGCAAGCTCATAGGCGCCGGAGGCAATCCCAAGCGCCTGTGCGGCAATTCCAATCCTGCCACCCGCAAGGGTTTTCATAGCGAAAGAAAAACCGAAACCATCTTCCCCTATCCTGTTTTCCTTTGGCACTTTTACATCGTTAAAAAGAATACTATGCGTATCACTGCCCCTGATTCCTAATTTATTTTCCTTAGCACCGACGGTAACGCCGGGCAGATTTTTTTCAACAATAAATGCGTTTATTCCTTTGCTGCCTTTAGATACGTCGGTTTGGGCCATTACCAGGTAAACAGAAGCAGAGTTACCATTGGTAATCCAGTTCTTCACTCCGTTCAGTATATAATGGTCTCCCTTATCTTCGGCTATAGTTCGCTGTGAGGTGGCATCACTACCCGCTTCGGGTTCACTTAGTAAGAATGCACCGATATATAGTTCACCATCTTTACGACCCTGGGCAAGTGGAGTAAGATATTGTTGTTTCTGATTTTCGGTACCATATTTGTCAAGTCCCCAGCAAACAAGTGAATTATTTACACTCATGGCAACGCTTACACTAGCATCTATCTTGCTTACCTCTTCCATGGCCAATACATAACTGATCGTATCCATACCTGAACCACCAAATTCCGGATCGACCATCATTCCCATAAAACCAAGTTCGCCGAGTTTCATAACCTGATCCTTTGGAAATTTCTGCAATTCGTCCCGTTCAATTACACCCGGGAGGCAGTCAACCTGGGCAAAATCACGGGCCGCTTTACGGATCATTTTATGTTCTTCAGATAATTCAAAATGCATATCAGATTTTTTTTAAACAGGAAGTCTCAAATTTAATCGAATTCAATACAAATCCATGCTTTTCTTAATGGATTGCAGGCTAAAGCAAAATCCGGCCCCTGCCTGTCACCTCATCAAAGATTAAAATCTTATATTTGTCGCCCGGAACAGAGATCATAATAAAAACTTCCATCGGTTTCAATATTAAGCAATTCTCCACGGTCCATTTGATATTAAGAGAAAGTTGATCCTCACGATCCTTTCCTGGAGGGAGTTGCAAAAAATTCAATTTTATGAGCAGTCACCAAGGTTCAATGATACAGGTTTCATCGGAAATCGGCCGTTTAAGAAGATTACTGGTTCATAGTCCCGACAGCGGCCTCGGGAAAGTTGTTCCGTCAAAAGCGCAGGATTGGCTATTCGAAGACATCGTTCACCTGGACACAATCCGAAGAGAGGAATATGACTTTTACACGAAAATTTTACTATACTTTCTTGACCCGGATAAAATCAAAGGAAAATTAAAGGATATTGATTCCCATGCAAACCACAGGGATTTTTACAAACCCGGTAACCCGGCATTTTTCAAGTCAGAAAAAGTGATTGAACTGCAGTGGTTGCTTGCAGAAATCCTGGAAGATCGTGAGATAAGATTAAAACTGGTTGCATCGGTCTGCGCTATTGAAAGTTGTTCTTATGAAATTGAACAAGAACTTTCTTCTTTAGAACCTAACGAACTGTCAAAGATCTTTATCTGCGGTTCCATCAGCGACGTCAAAATGTTATTCGCACCAATTCCAAATTTTATTTTCACCCGGGATATAGGGATTGTTATCAACAAATATGTGTTATTGAATAAACCTGCGAAACAAGCGCGTATAAGGGAAGCATTGCTGATGAAGTATATATTCTTCAATCATCCCTTTTTCCAGGAATACCGGTCAAATATCATCGAGTTGCCAGACAGCTTCAATTATTTCCTTTTGCCGGGCAGTGATAACGATGATAAAAAGGTTACCCTTGAAGGCGGCGATGTAATGGTGATAACAAAAGATCATATTCTGATTGGCATCAGCGAAAGAACCACTATGGAGGCTGCTCACCAGGCAATCAAGGTGTTATTTGAAAAGAATATTGTTAAGAAGATAAGTATCGTGCGTATTCCAAAGAAAAGAGATTATATGCATATTGATACGGTTTTTACACAGGTAAAGAAAAACGTTTGGGTGATGCTTGGGAATTTTTCAAAAAAGGCAATCAAGCATGAAAACGCCGATTCGGTAAAGCGGATACTCCTCGGTAATAAGAAGGATGATAAGATGCGCATCATCCAGTTCCGTAAAAAAGACATCGAAAATCCAAAATATTTTGATAACCTGGAAGACCTTCTGAAAGATATCAGTGAAAATGATCTTGGCTGTACTGAGAAAGTAAAATTTATTTACTCGGGTAACAATGAGTTTCCTTTTGATGCACGTGAACAATGGACTGATTCATGTAATCTGCTCGCATTACGCGAAGGCGTGGTACTCGGTTATGACCGGAATGATAAAACGGTGGAGGCCTTTCGCGAAAATGGCTTCAATATTATAGACGCACAGAATTTAATCGAAGGACTGGAGAATGGCTCGATTGATATTGATAAGTTGGACGACACATTAATCCTTATGCCTTCCGCTGAATTATCAAGAGCAAGGGGAGGGTTTCATTGTATGAGTATGCCACTGCTTCGTGATGAAATTTGAACAGAATTATGAGTTATGAGTGATGAGTGAGGAGTGAGTGATGAGATAAGTAAGTTATGAGTTCTTAACAAAACCGACCCACTTGTTTAAACTATTTTTTAAACTATTCATATCAAAACCAATGATTCCACTCTAAACTTAATTTCATAACTCGTCACTCACTCATCACTCATAACTCATAACTCATAACTCAAAACGCGCGTGCAAACAACTTCGAACATATTGATGATCAGGCCGGTGAATTTTTCATTTAACGCCGAGACCGCTGTGAACAACGCTTTCCAGGTTGCGGGCAACGATGAAGATGCACAACAACTTGCGATTCTTGAATTTGAAAATTTCGTGGATCTTCTTAAAGAGGAAGATGTGGATGTAACGGTGGTGAATGATAGCGCCCACCCTTTTACTCCTGATTCCATTTTCCCGAACAACTGGATCTCATTTCACCAGGATGGAACAGTTTGCCTGTATCCAATGTATGCTGCAAACAGGAGGCTTGAAAGAAAGCCGGCGGTTCTTGAAAAGCTTGCTGAAAAATTTCTGATCACAGATAAGATTGACCTATCCGGCTATGAAAATCAGAATTGTTTCCTGGAAGGAACCGGAAGCATGGTTCTAGACCGCGATAATAATATCGCATATGCATGCCTGTCACCCAGGACAGATATTAAAGTACTGGAAAAGTTTTGCGCATTGATGAAATACAGGCCGGTCATATTCAGTGCAACCGATTTATCTGGCCAGGCAATTTATCATACAAACGTGATGATGTGTGTAGGCGAACAATTCGTGGTAATTGCACTTGCCTCCATCAAGGATCCCCGCGAAAAAGAACATGTGCTGCAGGTTATTCAGCAAACAGGCAAGGAAGTGATCGATATAACGATGCAGCAAATGAAGAAATTTGCAGGCAATATGTTAGAGCTGAACAATAGAAGGGACGAAAAATTGCTGGTTATGTCGACCATGGCTTTCGGTTCACTGACTGAAGCGCAAATTCAGAAACTTAATACCTGGTGCCGGATGATTCATTCGCCATTAAACACCATTGAAACAAATGGCGGTGGCAGCGCAAGATGTATGATTGCCGAGATTCATTTACCACCCAGGTCCTCATTCATAAGCACCAGCGCTTCATCAAAGGAAATAGGATCGTAACCAAGCTGATTTTTTGCCTTTGAAATATTAAAACCTGTTTTGAGTGGTCTCCGGCCCGGCTGGCTGAAACTGGAAGCATCCACTTTTGTCATTAGTGATGCATCAAGCCTATAAAACGCCGCGGTTTTTACTGCCATATCATATGGGGTTAATACATCTTTTCCCGCGATATGAAACGTGCCTTCCCCATTCTGCTTTAAAATGAGCATGATGCCATTAACCAGGTCTTTTATATAAGTGGGTGTACGGACCTGGTCAGAAACCACTTTTATAGGCTTTCCTGCTTTAAGGTTTTCCTTGACCCAGTTGATAATATTTGTCCTGGTGCCAGTGAGCACTGTGCCGTAAACCAGGCAGGTCCGGACAATGGCCCAGGGCATATCGCAGGTTTCGACTATGCTTTCGGCCTGCATTTTTGTAAATCCATACCAGTTTACCGGTCCCATATCATCTTCCTCGGCATAATCTCCTTTTTCACCATCAAACACAAAGTCGGTGGAAACATAAATCAGTTTTCTCGCAAATTGCTCGGCATTTATGATCACATGAGATGTCCCCTGCACGTTTATCCTTTCACAGAGTTCCTGGTTCAGTTCACAATCATCCACCTGGGTCATCGCTGCTGCATGAATTACAACTTCCGGCGATTCGGCACTGAAAACCCTGTGAACGGCAAGCTCAGCAGCGATATCAACATCATAATATCTGTATTCTGTTTCAGGGAATGGCAATCTTGCCGGCCCGCGACCAATGGCAACGACATTGTATTTATCTTCAATTAACTTCGCGGTTAAATGTTGCCCCAGGAGTCCGTTTGCCCCGGTAACCAATACTTTCATCTTCTGATATTAAATTTTCAATATTAATCGGGGTATAAAAACCTCTGTTAGATGTTTCTTAGAATTATCGGTAAATAAATACTTTATTTCCTACTTTAAATCAGTTTATTATGCAACGTTACTAAATTTTTCAAGCTTCCTCTCAACGCTTGTGTATCAAAACAAAACCTTATTTTTGAGCCTCATTTCAATTGAAAATGAACAAATACTAAGGATTCTTCCCTCATATTGAAGAATATTTAAATAATAAACTAACTGAGTTCAATTCATGGCAAAAAAGGTTACTAAAATTGGAGTGTTGACATCGGGAGGAGATGCTCCGGGGATGAATGCGGCAATCAGGGCCGTTGTGCGAACGGGGATATATTACGGAATGGAGGTTTTTGGTATCATGCGTGGTTATAGTGGAATGATTGACAATGACATTGTTCCGATGCATTCCCGTAGCGTAGCAAATATTATTCAGCGCGGGGGAACCGTATTGAAAACGGCCAGGTGCAAAGAATTTTTTCAACCCGAAGGCAGGCAAAAAGCTTACGACAATCTCAAAAAACTAGGCATCGACGGATTGGTAATAATCGGCGGAGATGGCTCCTTCAAAGGTGCAGATATCTTTAGCCGTGAATTTGACATACCATGTATCGGCTTACCAGGTACCATTGATAAGGATATCGCCGGTACAGATTTTACGATTGGATTTGATACTGCAGTAAATACTGCGGTTGAGGCAATTGACAAAATCCGTGACACGGCAGATGCACACGACCGTTTGTTTATTATAGAAGTAATGGGCCGGGATGCGGGTTATATTGCACTTCATAGTGGCATAGCGACCGGCGCTGAACATATACTGATTCCCGAGCGAAAAACGGATATCGAAGCATTGGTTCTTTCTTTACAGGAAAAAGAAAGAAGAAAAAAGCTCGTAAATATGGTTGTTGTGGCAGAGGGTGACGAATTTGGTGGTGGTAATGAAGTAGCGAAAGTGGTTAAAGAAAGAATGCCCACAGCTGATGTGCGCGTTTGTATCCTCGGCCATATCCAGCGCGGCGGTTCACCCACCTGTATCGACCGCCTGATTGCGAGCCGGATGGGATATTCAGCTGTCGAATGCCTCATGGAAAACCGGCATAACGTAATGGTTGGAATTCTGAATAACCGCATGCATTTTACTTCTCTCGAAAGAGCAGTAAAATCGAAACAACGAATCAGTGAGGAATGGATTAAAATCGTTAAGATCCTTGCAAGTTAAAACCATTAAAAAAAGTTTGGACATTTTATTATATCAATAAGCTACAATTAAAACGAAATTCTAATAAACTATTACTAAACCATGGCAAGAGATCTTTCAAAATACCTGTACGGTGAAATGGATAAAGAAGCTGGGATTCAGCACACATCTCATCGTACAAAAATCGTAGCTACCGTAGGACCGGCATGTGATACTTATGAGAAGCTGTTGGAACTGGTTAAAGCGGGTGTCAATATCTTTCGTTTAAATTTTTCGCACGGTACGCATGAGGATAAAGCAAAAATCATTGATTATATCCGCCAGATAAATAAAACCGAACCATACAGCATTTCTATACTTGGAGACTTACAGGGACCAAAATTAAGAGTTGGTGAAATTGGCAACGATGCTTTACTTATTGAACCGGGTGATATCCTCACCTTTACTTCAAAAGAAAAAGTTGTAGGTACCAAAGAGAAAATATATGTGTCTTACCCGAATCTTCATGAAGATGTTGAAGTCGGCAATAAGATCATGATTGATGATGGAAAACTGGAAGTAGTTGTTATAGAAATCACTCCGGAGCAAGAGGTAAAAGTCAGGGTTACCTATGGGGGATTGTTGTTACCAAAAAAAGGAGTTAACCTGCCCGATACAAAAATATCCCTGCCTGCAATGACAGAAAAGGATATTATCGATCTCGCCTTTATTATTGAGAAAAAACTTGACTGGGTTGCTCTTTCATTCGTGCGTAAAGCAGAAGATATCGTTGACCTTAAGAGAAGGCTGACCGAGGCTAAAAGCAAAACAAAAGTGATTGCTAAAATCGAGATGCCATCTGCACTTGTTGATCTGCGCAATATTATTGTTGAATCTGATGCGGTAATGGTTGCACGTGGAGATCTCGGGGTTGAGCTTCCTGTAGAAAAAGTGCCCGCAGCACAGAGAGATATCATACGCAAATCACTTCACCGTGCCAAGCCTGTTATCGTGGCTACACAGATGATGGAATCTATGATTGACCGTGTAAAACCAAACCGTAGTGAAATAACCGACGTTGCGAATGCGGTACTTGAAGGCGCAGATGCGGTAATGCTTAGCGCTGAAACCGCTACTGGTAAACACCCTGCGCTCGTGGTTGAAACCATGCGTAAAATTATACTGGAAGTTGAAAGAACCGAGTATCGCTATAACCGTGAAGAGGATCTGAAACCTCAGCCCCATTCACCTTCGTTTCTGAGCGATGCAATCTGTTATAATGCCTGCAAGCTTTCCAGTGATACACGTGCGGATGCGTTGGTCGGTATGACCCAGTCCGGTTACACTGCTTTCATGTTAAGCAGTTACAGGCCCAAAGCACCATTGTATATTTTCACAAAAGAAAGAAGCCTGGTAAACCAGTTAAGTCTTAGCTGGGGCGTTCGTGCATTCTTTTATGACGAAGAAGAAAGTCTTGATGAGATCATCCATGATCAGATTGAGATTTTGAAAGAGAGAGGTTTCGTGCAGGCTGGTAGTATAGTAGTGAATACCGGTTCCACACCGGTTGATCTGCATTTACCAACCAACGTAATGAAGATCACTAAGGTTGAATAATTAGCCGGAAATTCATCGGTTTCATCGATATTTCAATACGATATTTCAATAAATGTAACAAGTCACTGTAGTAAAAACAGTGACTTGTTGCATTTAGGGAATTGATAAAGTATTTATGATTCTTCGCAGTTCTTCTTCTGATGAAACAAATACGTTACCAATATCGAGGATAGCCGGATTTTGATATAACACATAGTGATCCGCTGTAGCAGCATCGTTCATTTTAATACGGCCGGAGGTATGAAACTCCTGCGCGCCGGTTTCTTTCACCATCTTTTCAATGTTGCCTGAATTAATACCTGCGCCAGGCATAATGATGATTCTTCCATCTGCCTTTTTCACAAGCTCAGCTATCATTTCGGTTGCATCAGGAGCAGCACTCTTTAAACCGCTGGTAAGTATTCGCTCACAACCAGCTTCGATGATCGTTTCGAGTGCGGTATATGGATCCGGAACCGCATCAAATGCGCGGTTACAGGTCACGCCCATTGGATAGGCTGCATCTACAATGATTCTTAATCTTTCTGCGTCGATGGTTCCGTCTTTGTTTTGAACACCAACGGAAATACCGTCACAGCCTAACTGTTTGCACATTTCAATGTCTTTCAACATCATCCCAAACTCATCATCATCATAAAAATAACTGCCGGCACGCGGTCTGATGATCGGGTATAATTCAATACTTATTTTACGACGGGTTGCGTGGATAGCACCATAACTTGGTGTGGTTCCTCCTTCGATCGGATTATCACACAACTCAGCTCGGATCGCACCAACTTTTTCAGCTATGATAGCTGATTGAATATTAAAAGCACAAACCTCTAAAAACATGAGAAATAAAAATTTTATCCAGGCCTCACCTAATAATCGCTTTTCACATGAAATGAACGCTCAACTAATAAACACTTTTCGCATTATATACCTTATCCTCTTTACCGCTTTTTACTGAATAAGTAAATCCTTTCTGTAATGCATATGCGCCATATTGACCTTTATTATTTAATGCCAGGAAGCCAACCTGTACTTCCTTTGCTTTTGCAGGATTGCGGGCGATGATTCTTTCAACAGCTTTTTTACAAGCCTGTTCAGGCGAATGGCCCTGGCGCATCAGTTCAACAACCAGGTGCGATCCGACAATACGAATTACCTCTTCACCAACACCGGTGGAGGTAGCTGCCCCGACTTCGTTATCAACATAGAGTCCGGCCCCGATGATTGGTGAGTCACCTACCCTTCCTTTCATTTTGAAAGCCATTCCGCTGGTGGTACAGGCCCCGCCCATATTACCACTGTTATCAAGCGCTAACATCCCAATCGTATCATGATTGTCTTTGCCACCAGGCATAGATGAATCAGATTTTTTATAAAGTTGGTTTTCGATGTTCATCACGGGTTGATATTCCGCTTTCTTAAGCCACTCTTTCCAGGCCTTTTCAGCTTCAGGAGTTAACAGGTTTTCTTTTTTAAATCCGTTTGCCAGTGCAAATTGAAGCGCGCCTTCGGCCACCAATACAACATGTGGTGTTTTATCCATCACAAGCCTTGCAACATTAATCGGGTGCATGATATGTTCAAGACACATCACCGAACCACAATTGTATTTATCATCCATGATACAGGCATCGAGGGTAACACGACCATCACGATCAGGCAATCCCCCATAGCCCACAGATTGATTTGTGGGATCTGCTTCCGGGATCATCACACCCTTTTCAACCGCATCTACTGCCCGTCCTTTGTTGCCAAGCGTTTTCCAGGCTTCCGTATTAGCCGCCTGTCCAAAATCCCAGGTCGAAATAACAATTGGATTGTCCTTTACCGGTGCCGATACAAAATCCGGCAATTCAGGCGAAACCAATAAACCCGCCGACCCTATAAATGTATTCTTAATAAACGCTCTTCTCTGCTGCATCTGTTTGTATAATTTTACTTCTATGACCTGATTACTACTATCACCTGTTTTGTTACTATGTCCTCTCTATCGCTCTACCCTTCCAAAAAATTATGAAATAAAATATGAATTCAAACCACTCATCATTCACAACTTCTTTCATAACTCATAACTCATAATTCATATCTCTCTTAAAGTGTTTCTCTTAAGGTAATGTTTGAGTCCCGCTTTTGCCGCATTACGAATGCGATTATGTATAAATGGTGTCCAGCCTAATAAAACACCCGTTGTACCAAGTGCCTGACGGCTCCATTTCCAGAGATCAAAATCATCCATGTGTTCCACTATCTTGCCTTCATGAAATTTGAAATGTGCCTTAACGTCATTGATCACCTGCCGGCCCGTTTTTGAGAAAGTATAAACAGCTACCCAATTACATGAACCGTATTCATCGCCCGCTTTCACATCCCTGAAATCCAATGAAAAATCCTTTGCACTGCTGCAGAGCATGTGCCACATGGCTTTTGCTTTGCGCGCGTCGAGATTTTCAAATACAGGATCCCAAAACACCACTTCGTCATGATATGACTCAATCATCCTGTCAGCATTGAGCTCACTGAATGCGGTGTAAAAATTTTCGATCAGTTGTTTATGGGCCTGCATAAATTGTAAGATAAGGGTTGGTGAACATTCGCTAAATTTAAACCTCCAAAACTGTTAATTGATAAAATTAAGCTCAAATGAGGAAATTTATCGTTTTTGTAATTTTCACCAGCATTGCGATCAAAGGTTTTAGCCAGGCTTCACAGGATTCCACCTGGTTCTTCGAAAATTATGTAAAAAAGGAGCTATACATCCCAATGCGTGATGGAATAAAGCTTTTTACTTCGGTCCTGATGCCCAAGGATGCTTCGGAAAAACACCCGATCCTTCTCATGCGCACCCCTTATTCTTGTGCTCCTTATGGAGAGAATGAACGATCCGCTTACTGGAATACCTATTATCGTTATTATCTCAGGGAAGGTTATATAATCATCAAGCAGGATGTCAGGGGCAGATGGATGAGTGAAGGTGATTTTGTGGATATAAGGCCCTTTAATCCGAATAAAAAAACAAATAAGGATACCGATGAAGCCAGTGATACTTACGACGCCATAGACTGGCTCGTGAAAAATATTGATAACAACAATGGCAATGTAGGAGTAATGGGAATTTCTTATCCCGGCTTTTACAGTACCATGGCTGCATTAAGCGGGCATCCTGCATTAAAGGCTGTTAGCCCTCAGGCCCCGGTTACTGAATGGTTTATTGGTGATGACTTCCATCATAACGGTGCATTTTTCCAGATGGATGGTTTCGCTTTTTACAAAGGTTTTGGCCAGCCACGGCCGGCACCGACAACTGTGGGACCTGAAGCCTACACTTTTCCAACACCCGATGCCTATGATTTTTACCTCAGAACCGGGCCGGTAAAAAACCTTACTACGATCATGGGCGACAGTATCAAATTCTGGAAAGATCTTATGAGTCATCCTAACTATGATACATTCTGGAAACAACGTAACCCGATGAATCATGTTTCTGATGTAAAGCCTGCCATGTTGATCGTAGGCGGATTGTTCGATGCAGAGGATTGTTATGGCGCATGGAACCTGTATAAAGCTATCGAAAAGAAGAGTCCGTCAACAAATAATCGTATTGTGATGGGTCCCTGGTATCACGGTCAGTGGTCCTCGCCTATTGGTGGCGCTTATCTTGGAAATATCCAGTTTGGTTCAAAAACATCTGAGTGGTACCAGGATAATATCGAAATTCCATTCTTTAACTATTATCTTAAAGGCAAAGGCGCCGACCCAAAGCTTGCTGAAGCAACAATCTTTTTTACAGGTGAAAACAAATGGCGCAAACTACCATCATGGCCAATGGCGGAGAAAAAAGATGTTCCTGTTTATCTCGGTGCTGATGGTAAGTTGTCTTTCACAAAGCCAACCGGAAAAAATTCATTCACTGAATACATCAGTGATCCATCCAAACCGGTTCCCTATGTTGAACAAACAGGCACTGACCGTACCCGTGAGTATATGATCGATGATCAACGTTTTGCAGCCCGCCGACCTGATGTACTTGTGTTTAAGACAGATATCTTAAATGAAGACATGACTTTGGCCGGGCCACTGGTTGCTGACCTTCTGACAAGCATCAGCGGGACCGATGCTGATTTTATCGTTAAAGTAATAGATGTTTTTCCAGACAGCTTTCAGTATAAGGAACCAATCCCGGATGCTTTGCCAAACCAGGCACTGATGGGCGGATACCAGATGCTTGTACGTGGTGAAGTAATGCGTGGGAAATTCCGTAACAGCTATGAACAACCATCACCGTTTTCACCCAACAAAGTTGAAAGAGTGAAATTTACATTACCTGATGTTGCTCATACCTTCAAAAAAGGGCACAGGCTGATGGTACAGGTTCAAAGCAGTTGGTTTCCCCTGGTTGATCGTAATCCACAAAAATTTGTAGATATCTATCATGCCAACGAAAGCGACTTTCAAAAAGCAACGATACGTATCTTTCATGATGGCAGTTACTCAAGTAATGTGATTTTGCCAATAGTCCGATAAAAGTGGCCTCAAGAGAATTATGAATTATGAGTTATGAGTTATGAAAGGATCATCATTCATAACTTATCACTCACTCATAACTCACTCATAACTCATCACTCATAACTCATCACTAATAAACGTTTTTTCTTTGAAATATCTAAATCATAATTAACCATGATCATTAAAAAATCGTCTCTGGTTTTATCTGTTTTTCTAACATTTTTGACGTTGCGCGGACTTAGCCAGGCACCGGATATCATTCCGCAACCGGTGGAGATCAAAACGTCGACAGGCCAGTTTACCATCTCATCAAAAACAGAATTGGTTTTATCAGGTTCGGGACTTGAGAATTCCGCAGAATTCCTGAATGGTTATCTGAAGAAATATTATGGATTTTCATTGAAGGTGGTAAAAGACAGCAAGTCAAAAAATGCCATTCGTCTCAACTTTGAAAAGGCAGAACATCCGGTACCAGGATACTATACCATGAAAGTTGACAATGCAGGTGTTTATATTGCAGGTGACAATGAACCCGGTGCATTCTATGGCGTGCAAACACTTATCCAGTTATTACCAACAGAAAAAAAGACTTCATTAAATATTCCATTTGTTGAGATCAAAGACTATCCCCGTTTCAGTTATCGTGGAGCTATGCTTGATGTGGCCAGGTATTTTTTTACGGTTGAGTATGTCAAACATTTTATTGACTACTTAGCACTCCATAAACTGAATCATTTCCATTGGCACCTGACCGACGACCAGGGTTGGCGCATTGAAATAAAAAAGTATCCAAAACTTACTTCGGTTGGTGGTTATAGAAACGGCAGCCTGATCGGCAGATACCCTGGTAAAGGAAATGATGGCATCCGTCATGGCGGCTTTTATACACAGGATCAGATCAAAGATGTAGTTGCTTATGCTGCCAAACGTTATGTAACAGTGGTTCCTGAGATCGAGATGCCGGGTCATGCTTCAGCAGCTATAGCGGCATACCCCTATCTAAGCTGTTTTCCGGAAGAGTCAACAAAACATCCTGCAAAAACAACCTGGCATGGTGACAGTACCGGCAAGCAGGTTCAACAAATCTGGGGCGTACACTCTGATGTATTTAAACCATCTGAAGAGACGTTTAAATTCCTGGAAGATGTACTCGATGAAGTTGTTCAATTATTTCCTTCAAAGTTAATTCATGTCGGTGGTGATGAATGTCCGAAAGACAATTGGAAAAGATCTGAGTTTTGCCAGAATCTAATAAAAGAAAAAGGTTTAAAAGATGAGCATGGATTACAGAGTTATTTTATTACCCGAATAGAAAAACATTTGAACGGCAAGGGCCGGTCAATGATTGGCTGGGATGAGATCCTGGAGGGAGGGCTCGCGCCAAATGCTTCAGTAATGAGCTGGAGGGGCGAAAAAGGTGGTATAGAAGCAGCTATGTTAAAACACAATGTGGTGATGACGCCAACCACCTATGTTTACCTTGACTATTCCCAAACCAAAAAAGAAGACTCAGTGGTGATAGGTGGATTCCTGCCATTGAAAAAAGTTTATAACTATAACCCTTTTCCATCGGAGTTGGCAACGGAATATCATAAATATATTTTCGGAGCACAGTTCAATGTCTGGACAGAATACATTCGTTATCCTAAAAAACTTGAATACATGATCTTTCCAAGAGCTACCGCCTTGTCTGAAGTTTACTGGAGCCCGCAGGAGAAAAAGAATTATGATGATTTTACAAGACGCCTGGCTACCCAGTTTAAAAGATATGATCTTTGGGGAACCACGTATAGCAAGGCCCATCTTGATCCTGAATCAGATCCTCAAAAATAACCGCTACCCACTGCCATCGCTGCTTAAATCTTTAAGAAATGAAATTAAGATCATTCGTTTTATTCGTTTACGTTTTCGCTTTCGGGACCAGTTCAGCACAGCATAAATACACTGCCCCTACTGATCCGCTGGTCATTGAAAAACTGGGACAATGGCAGGATCTGAAATTTGGATTGTTTATGCATTGGGGTACTTATAGTCAGTGGGGAGTTGTTGAGAGCTGGAGTCTTTGCCCTGAAGATGAAGACTGGACAAAACGCCGCGGTCCATATGCAAACAAGTATTTCGAATACGTGCAAGCTTATGAAAAACTGCAAACCACTTTTAACCCGGTGAAATTCGATCCCGCAAAATGGGCTGCGGCCGCGAAGCGAGCCGGCATGAAATACGTTGTGTTCACCACCAAACATCATGACGGGTTCAATATGTTTGACACCAAACAAAGCGACTATAAAATCACTGATCCAAAAACGCCATTTTCATCGAACCCCAAAAGCAATGTCGCGAAAGAAGTGTTTGATGCTTTCCGGAAAGAGAACTTCCTTGCCGGTGCCTATTTTTCTAAACCTGATTGGCATAACAAAGACTACTGGTGGCCATACTTCCCACCAAAGGACCGTAATGTAAATTACGAACCAGTGAAATATCCCGAAAGATGGACTGCTTTTAAAGACTTTACCTATAAACAGATTGAAGAATTAATGACGGGTTATGGTAAGATTGATATCCTTTGGCTCGACGGAGGTTGGGTGCGGCCCTTATCAACAGTAGACACATCGATCTCCTGGCAGAAGGGTATTAAAACTGACCAGGACATCGAAATGCGGAAGATTGCTACTATGGCCAGGAGTCATCAGCCCGGTTTAATAGTTGTTGACCGCAGTGTGCCGGGGGAGTTTGAAAACTATACCACACCGGAACAGGAGGTTCCTCACGAACCCCTATCCTATCCCTGGGAAACCTGCATGACCATGGGTGATTCGTGGAGTTATGTTCCAAATGATAAATACAAGTCGGCCCACCAGCTCATCCACTTGTTGGTAAAGGTGGTTTCGAGGGGCGGTAATTTTTTATTGAATATCGGCCCTGGTCCTGATGGAGACTGGGATCCCGTTGCATACGAAAGACTCAATGAAATTGGTGAATGGATGACGGTAAACAGTGAAGGGATATATAATAGCAAATCCATTGCGCCTTATTCTTCTTCAAACACGTTTTTTACCCAAAGCAAAGATGGCAAAAAGCAGTATGCATTTTACCTGCTCGAAGATAGTGTGAAGACGGGCAACACTGTTACCATTAAGGGTATAATTCCATCAAAAAAAGCAGTGATTTCGCTTGCTGGTTATAAAGGTAAATTGAAATGGTCGGCCACGAATGATGAGATCGTTATCAATCTTCCATCTAACGATCCTAAAATTAAAAATCAAAAACATGCTTATTGTTTTATTATTCAATAGGCAATGTTAGTTTCAATTAACATTGTTTATGATTCTTTTGTGAATTATTCTTTTGTGTATGGTTCTGTGCATTTGATTGTTCATAACCAGGTTTTTATTTTCCCTCAAAATAAACTTAATAAAGGCTTGACAATGGTCCTGAAGCAAGGGTTTTGCTTCATTAGATTTTGTTCAATAAAATTTCAAATAA
The DNA here is from genome assembly GCF_035489435.1 of Flavitalea sp. Lineage (NCBI taxonomy): Bacteria > Pseudomonadati > Bacteroidota > Chitinophagia > Chitinophagales > Chitinophagaceae > Flavitalea > Flavitalea sp. The sequence continues at coordinate 38,480 of NZ_DATHKG010000183.1, read as the reverse complement.
TTTACAACTCGTGGCACAAATTGCGAGATCTTCCATAAATAGACTTTAAATTTGCGGCATTCCACTAAAACCTTAATCAAGCATGAGTATGGTAGACGCATTCGAAAAGATCCCGGTAACGATATATCCAGACCTTAAACAAGGCTCGAAGTATATCGCCAATGAAATGGCTGCCCTGATCAGGGAAAAGCAGGGCACCGGAGAAAAATGTGTACTTGGACTGGCAACAGGATCAAGTCCAAAATCAGTTTATGCTGAACTGGTGCGGATGCACAAAGAGGATGGTCTGAGTTTTAAAAATGTAGTTTCGGTTAATCTTGATGAATACTACCCTATTGATAATGATGCGCTGCAGAGTTACAACCGCTTCATGAAATTTCATTTGCTTGATCATGTAGATATCGATCCTGCAAATATTCATATACCGAATGGGGAGATAAAAAAAGAAAATATCAAAGCCTATTGCATGGCTTATGAAAAAACGATAGAGGATCTGGGTGGTATCGATCTTCAATTGCTCGGGATAGGTAACAACGGGCATATTGGTTTTAATGAACCCGGTTCAAGTATTTTTTCCAAGACAAGATTGGTTACGCTTGATAATGTAACACGTATTGCAAATTCATATGAGTTTGCCAACATTACGCAGGTTCCGAGATTGGCTATTACCATGGGCATCTCGCGCATTATGAAAGCAAAGCGCGTTTTGCTGATGGCCTGGGGCCAGGGCAAGGCTGTGGTTGTTCAAAAAGCTGTGGAAGACCAGGTAACAGAACAGATACCGGCATCATTACTACAACAACACAATGAATGTGTTTTTATACTTGATGAAGCCTCTGCGGCTGAGCTTACCCGTTATAAGTCTCCCTGGCTCACCGGTGAACTGGACTGGACGCCGAAGATGATCCGTAAGGCTGTGATCGGTCTTTCGCTTAAAACAGGTAAACCTTTGCTTAGCCTAACCAATAATGACTACCGTGATTCCGGCCTGAGCGATCTGCTGGTTGAAGAGGGTGATGCCTACCAGCTGAACCTCCAGGTATATTATATGATGCGTGACTCTATTACGGGATGGCCCGGTGGTAAGCCAAATGCTTTGCTGCCGAATCATCCTGAACGTTCGCAGCCATATCCGAAAAAAGTTATTATATTTTCTCCGCATCCTGATGATGACATCATTTCAATGGGTGGAACATTTCAGCGACTGCACGACCAGGGTCATGACGTGCATGTTGCTTACCAGACTTCAGGGAATATTGCGGTGACGGATGAGTTTGTCACAAGATTTATGGACTTCGCTGTTGGGTTCGAAGAAATGTTTGGGATGGAAAGTAAAAAGTCCCAGGAGATTTTAAATACTGCGCGGGCTTACCTGATGGGTAAAAAATCCAACCAGGTAGATACGCCCGAAATTCGCGCTATCAAGGGTCTGATCAGGCGCTGTGAAGCAAAAGCCACCTGCCGTTATGTTGGAATCAGCGACGATAATTATCATTTCATGAACCTGCCGTTTTATGAGACCGGGACCATCGAAAAGAAACCGATGGGTGAAGAAGATGTTGTGCTTACCGTGGAACTGCTTCGAAAACTGAAACCTCAGCAGGTTTTTTGCGCCGGCGACCTGGCCGATCCGCATGGTACTCATAAAGTTTGCCTTGATATTGTGTTTGAAGCGCTAAGACGTATAAAAACCTCCGGAAATGCGGCTGACTCGTGGGTGGAAGATTGCTGGATGTGGTTGTACAAGGGAGCCTGGCAGGAATGGGATATAAGTGAGATTGAAATGGCTATCCCGATGAGTCCGGACCAGGTGATGAAAAAACGTTTCGGAATTTTCATACACCAGTCGCAAAAAGATATGGTTCCCTTCCAGGGTTCAGATACCCGGGAGTTCTGGCAGCGGGCCGAGGACCGTAATGCGGCGACAGCTGAGCTGTATGCCAAGCTTGGATTAACTAAATATGCTGCTGTTGAGGCGTTTGTGAGGTGGCATTACTAGTTTGTTGTGCTCCCGGATGCATAAGTAAATCAATGGATTTCTTTAAATTACCTTGGGAGTTATTACGATTTGCCTTATTTTTGCCGTCCAATTAAAATAAGCCTGCAGATATGCAAATCTGGTTTATTTCGGCTGCGTAGCTCAATTGAATAGAGCATCTGACTACGGATCAGAAGGTTTCAGGTTTGAATCCTGACGCGGTCACAACATGAGATATCAAATGATATCAGATCCCAGCAAAACACTTGATTTTGCTGGGTTTTTTGTTTTTGGGAGTGTCAGATTATATCAAATGTTATCATAATTCTGGTGAGTAAATCGGGAGTTACCCGGGTTCGATAAAAATTCAATGCCGAATTTCACCAAAAGGCGCTGCCAGACTGCAATTCAAAAGACCCAGTTGTGAAAATCTTTGAATTTCAGAAACGATTTTCATTGACATTCACCGACAAGTATTCACCGAACATTTTTTAATTAAACAAATGGACGATGAACAACAAACACAGCTTTGCAGTGATAAATATGCATACCTGCAAAATGAAAGAACCGTGTTTGATTCAATCGGATGGGCTTTAGAAGATAAGATTGTTATGGATTTATTTTTGGATTGCGCCTCTGAATTGGGTTTGGGACAAGAGTTGGACATCGAACATAGACCGGGTGATACCAAGAATCCCTATGACTTTTTAAAAGCCGAAAACTTAAAAACAGCTAACACAGATTCCCATATTAAAAAGGCAGTGAGCTTAGTGTCCGCACAACGTTAAAAAACAAACAATGGATTTTTCCTGCGCGGTTGATCAATCAATTGAAATTTTGTCAACCACTGTTTCGCGAATTTCACTATATTTTCCATGGTTGTAAAAGGACATAACTTGAATAACTTTTATGCGTTTAATTGGTTGTTTTGATTGTTCAAAACTGGCTGAGGTTGGAAAAGTCCATAGAAATCTCGGGGCTTCTATACAGCTTAAATAGGTCTGGTTGGAAAAGTGTTTGTTCCAATGCTGGATATACTGTTGTATAAAAAGATTAAATGCTTCTTTTGATTTTTCATCAAAACAAATTTTTCCATTTTGTTCTTCAAAAGAAAAAAGTAATTCATCTGAGTCCAGCTTCATAATTTGTTTACTAATACTATAGTCTGAGGAAGTACCCCAAACAATTGACATTAAAGGTTTATTGTCTAAATAGGCAAAAGATCCCAAGGTGAATTGATAATCAAACGGAGCAAAAAATTTCGGGGGAAGTTTATAAGTTTTTCCACCTTCGGTTTCTGCTTCAAATCGATACGTATAAGTTACAGGAACGTTAAACCAGGCTAAAACTACAGGTCTGCTCCAAAGACTTCCGCTGATAATTAAAATCATTGAAACAATCAGGTATTTCAGGTTGAAGATGGGCAAGGTTGAAATTCCATCTTTTTTGAGGAACAAATACAAAAAAGCTCCATCCAATAAAATCCATACCCAGAAAAAGATCCCCGTGACAAAGAAAATGCCTAAATGAAAAACTACCCAGCCGCAAAGAAAAAATTTAACCGAATGGCGATTCAAAAAGAAAAACATAGAGCCGAATTCAGACATCAAAGTCAGTATTTTCAAAGGGATATTAAAATAGCCTAATTTTTGGGTGATTAATGAGATGGTTTGTGAGTCTAAAAATCCAAGCCAACCATTGGCATAGGTTGCGGGCAAAAGGAAATTTAGCTGGTCATATAAAATCCAGTTTTGTCTAAATTTTGCAAATCCCGGAACCCAATAATGGGTTGCTATTAAACAACCTGCTAAAAAAACAAAATCGGCGATTGGGAGTTTTTTGACTAACAGATAAATCAGGAAGAAAGAGCTGAAAAGAGTTAGCAGACGAATTGGGAGAAAAGGGATTGCAAATGAAAAGCCTTGTAAAACTGTAAATTGCCAAATAATCGGGAGGAGAATTGTTAGAAAGGGTAAAACAAAAACAGGTCGCCAATAGATGAATAAAAGAAAAATAAATAGCAAGACTCGGTCAAAATAATGACCTTGGTCATAATACAGATTGTAATTATAGGTGGCAAAAACCCAGGTTAAGGTTCCGGAAGCTATGATTACTAAAAAGCGGATAAGTTTTCCTTTAGGAAAGTCTGTCCAGGAACAAAATAAGTTCTTGCGGAACAAAAATAAAGTGAACGCTGAAATAATAACAAATAAGAGATACCAGGTTGTGAAAATATGTTTTAAGAAAGCAAAATAAATAAAAGGTCCCTGGTAATTTATAAAAGAAAGATTAGTTACTTTCATCAAGGATCTGTCCAAAATCACATAAAGAAAAAGCACACTTCCGATACGAACAAGAAACGATTTAAGGTCCGGCTTTTCTGCTAAGCTCTCAACTGCCCATTGTTTGAGCCAAAACTGGTAAATGGTCGTTAATTTCAACATAAAAGAGTGCATCATTAACTTAATAACAAACGCTGTAAAACAGATGTGTAACTGTTCAATAAAATTTAACCTGAAAGAAGGGTGAATCCACAGTACACAAGAAAGGAAATTGAAGGCTTTAGGCAGCGAACAATGTCTTTAAGGTACACAAATATCTATCCTTACGAAGAAAGTAAATGTACTTTACCTTGAGATTCAAAATATACAGCGATAAAATCCAGCCTCTCCTGTTTTACGTACATAACGATACACTCCATATCCTACCATTAATCTTGCCGCCTGCAAGCGACAGATGGTGGACCTTACATTTTAGGTGTTCGCTCAAAGGATAGAGGTCAGATAATATCCACTTGAAGGCAATGACAAAAAACTCATAATGGCTGTCTCACAAGGAGGCATTTTGTTTAGGTTTATCATCATTAATCAGCTAAAACTTGCAACATTTGCCAGTTTGTTTTAGATTTCAAAGAATTATATTTGTTAAGACCCCAAAAAATATGATCTTCAAGTAGAAAGATTGCGTCAGCCAAAACAATATGCGTGCAGATAAAAACAAAACCCTAGTCTTATCAAGTTTCGATATTCAGGAAATTTTGCGGCATTTTGGAGTTGACTGGACTATGATGACGCTGGTTGAACGATTAAGAACTGCCATCAACGATTACAATCCTCAAAAATTATCTATTCCCGTTCGAAGCGGATTTCAATATGAAAAGCCAGAACCAGGTTTGATTGAATGGATGCCTCTCTATAACCAGGACGATCAAGGCGGGAAAGTTTTAATAAAGGTAGTCGGATACCATCCATCTAATCCAGGCAAATTTAATTTACCAACAATTGTTTCGACAATTTCTGAGTACGATACTAATTCAGGACATCTCTGTGCTCTGATTGACGGAGTTTTGGCGACTGCAATCCGCACGGGAGCGGCATCGGCGGTAGCAAGTAAATTGATGGCGAAACCGACAAGCTCTATTTTGGGATTGATAGGTTGCGGAACCCAGGCAATTACACAACTTCATGCAATTTCTCTGTGTTTCAAAATCGAGCGCGTTTTAATTTACGATATTGATCCGAATGCTTCATCCTCGTTTGAAAAACGGTGTTCGGCATTGAATTTAGATATTGATTTTTTGAGTACGACTATTGAAGAGATCGTTAAAAATTCAGACATTTTATGCACGGCAACATCAATTGATATCGGAGCCGGTCCTTTGTTTTCCAATATCGAAACAAAACCGCATTTACATATCAACGCAGTCGGTTCCGATTTTCCTGGCAAGGTTGAAATTCCACTTGAGTTACTGCAAAAATGTTTTGTTTGTCCTGACTTTATCGGGCAGGCAATCGTTGAAGGCGAATGTCAACAACTTGAGCAAAAAGATATTGGGGCTGGATTGATTGAGGTTGTCCAAAACTCAGACAAATATGCATATCTGCAAAATGAAAGAACCGTGTTTGATTCAACCGGATGGGCTTTAGAAGATAAGGTTGTAATGGATTTATTTTTGGATTGCGCTTCGGAATTGGGTTTGGGACAAGAATTGGAAATTGAACATAGACCGGGTGATACCAAGAATCCATATGATTTTTTAAAAGCCGAAAACTTAAAAACAGCTAACACAGATTCCCATATTAAAAAGGCAGTAAGCTTATTGTCCGCACAAGGTTAAAAAACAAACAATGGATTTTTCCTGGTCGGAAGAAGATTTAAACTTTAGAAATGAGGTCATCCAGTTTGCAAAAAGCGAATTGAATGATGACATAATTACGAGAGATAAAGAAGGGATCTTCTCACGTGATCTGTGGCAAAAATGTGCAGATTTCGGAATACATGGTTTAGCTACTCCACAAAGGTTCGGTGGCAAGCTTCCTGAGGTCGACATCTTACGCAGTGTCCTGGCAATGCAGGCATTGGGTTTTGCCTGCAAAGATGGCGGTTTAGTTTTGGGATTAAACGCACAGATGTGGACAGTTCAGATGTCAATCGTTTTATTTGGAACTGAAGAGCAAAAGCAAAAGTTTCTTCCAAAATTAACCAATGGTGAGTGGTTGGGAGCTCACGCTTTAACTGAAGCAGAATCGGGTTCGGACGGATTTAATATGAAGATGACTGCCGAAAAGAAAGACGGCGGTTATATTCTAAATGGCGAGAAATGCCTTGTGACTTTGGCTCCAATTGCAGATATGGCCATTGTTTTTGCCAATGTAAATCCTAAATTAGGCAAATGGGGCGTCAGCGCTTTTTTGGTTGAAAAAAATTCAGAAGGTTATGAAGCCAGCCCGGTGCGGGAAAAAATGGGATTACGAACCGTTCCGATTGGTGAAATAAATCTCAAAAATTGCTTTGTTCCCGAAGGAAACCGGCTGGGAAAAGAAGGGGCAGGTTTCAGTATCTCTAATTATTCGCTTGAGTATGACCGTTGCTGCATTCTCGCCGGCAGTTTAGGTGCCATGGAACGACAACTTGAAGAATCAATCGAATTTGCAAAAAACCATAAGAGATTCGGGCAGGTAATAGGAAGTTTTCAATCAGTTTCAAACCGAATCGCCGATATGAAGCTTCGGATCGAAACGTCAAAGCTGTTGCTTTATAAAATGGCTTGGTTAAAAAAACAAAACAAACCCGCCATGCTTGAAGCAGCCATGTTGAAACTACATCTGAGCGAGAGTTTCGTGGCTTCAAGTTTGGATGCCATTCGAAATAAAGGTGGAAATGCCTACCTGGTCGATTACGGAACAGAACGAGACCTGAGAGATGCGGTCGGAGGCGTTTTATATGCCGGCACCTCGGATATACAGAGAAATATTATTGCAAAAATGGTAGGATTATAAAAACGATTTAAAAATTTCTAGCATTATAGAAACGATATATTTATTACCTGGAATCATAAAAAACTCGGCAAATCGATTTCCCGATCATGTTGCATTTCGATATGAAAATGAGTCGTTAACTTTTTCAGCGTTAGTAACGCGTTCAAATCAATTGGCTTTCATGCTGACTGAACTTGACGTGAAACGCGGCGACCGGGTAGGTGTTTTTTTAGATTCCTCTTTGGAAACAGCAATTGCTGTTTATGGAATTATGTCTGCCGGGGCAGTTTTCGTTCCATTGGACTCAAATGCTCCGCCTGCCCGGATAGCTTATGTAATAAATGATTGCGGCATCAGACATATCATCAGCGGGAAAAAACAAAGCCGTTCTTTGAAAAAAGTTTTGCAGGAAAATATTTCGCTTGAAGTTGTGATTGGAATCGACGAAAAGCTCCCGGTAAAAACAGTTTCCTGGGAAGAAATTGCGCAAATAAGTCCATCTCAAACTGTTTCTGTTCGAATGTTGGAGGATGATTTAGCTTATATAATGTATACCTCGGGAACCACCGGAACGCCTAAAGGTATTATGCATTCACATCGTAGCGGATTAGCATATGCAAAACTTTCCATGGATTTATATGATGTGAGACCAACTGATATTTTAGCTAATCACTCGCCTTTGCATTTTGATATTTCAACGATGGGCTATTTTACGATGCCGCTCGCCGGCGGAACAACTGTGTTAATTCCCGAAAGTCATAAATTAATCCCGGCAAGTCTTTCGCAGTTGATGGAAAAAGAACGAATCACTATCTGGTATTCTGTGCCGTTAGCCCTTATCCAATTGCTACAAAGAGGTGCCCTGGAGGGCAGAAAATTGGATTCTCTGCGCTGGGTGCTTTTTGGTGGTGAACCTTTTCCGGCAAAACATTTACGAAGTTTAATGAAGTTATGGGACAAGGCTGTATTTTCTAATGTCTATGGCCCCGCGGAAGTAAATCAATGCACCTATTTTCATCTTTCGGAATTGCCCGAAAAAGACAACGCAATTCCGCTGGGGTATGTCTGGAATAATACAGAGGTTTTGATTATTGATAATAATGATTTGGAAGTTGGCGATGGTGATACCGGCGAACTCCTGGTGCGCACGGCAACCATGATGAAGGGTTATTGGGGTAAATCCGAATTAACTCAAAAAGCTTTTTTTAGAAGAGAAAAGTTTCCGAATGCAGCCGAAATATTTTATCGAACCGGCGACCTGGTTTGGCGAAAAAGTGACGCGCAATTGATGTTTGCCGGAAGAAAAGACAGGCAGATTAAAATTCGCGGCTACAGAATTGAACTTGATGAAATTGAATCTGTTTTAATTTCTCACCCGTATATACTAGAAACGGCGGTTTACAATATAAAAAACGAAGAAGATCAGGCTGTCGAGGCAATAGTTGTACTCAGCGATTCAGGTCGTGAAACCGAGGAAAACATAAAGGAATTTTTAGCCGCCAGGTTACCAGCCTATGCCCTTCCGCGAAGAGTATATTTTAGCGATAAAATTCCGAGAACTCCGGCGGGGAAGATCGATTACAAAGAGCTAAAAAACTAGTATACTGCCTAACGTTACAAAGACAATATGGATTCAAATCAGGTAATAATTATAAAGTATATTCAGGACAATTTGCTTACTGGAAAAGGCGAAATCGAACTAACGCCTGAAGATGATTTGTTGGGTAGCGGCTTATTAGATTCGATGGGTGTGATGCGACTGGTCGGTTTTGTTGAAGAAACCTTTCATATAAAAATTCCGCCTGAAGATATCGTCATAGAGAATTTTATGGATGTTAAAGCGATTACGAACTATGTAGAATGTCAGCATGTCGATAATGAACCAAGCCCTCAATAATTTATCTTATTTGACGCAAAGTCAACTTTTGATTTGGACAGGACAGCAATTAAGTCCGAATGTCCCGCTTTATAATTCTCCCTTCACCTTTGAGCTGGCCGGCGAAATTAATGTTTCTCATTTTCAAACGGCATTTCAAATATTGATTGATAAAAGTGATTCAATGCGGACTGTGTTTGAGTCTATAAACGACATTCCGCAAACAAAACTCCTTGATTCAGTTTCTTACAAAGTCGAATTGCTGGATTTCTCAAAGGAAAAAGATTCAAACGAACAATTTCAGACCTGGCTCAATGAAAGGATGAAGAAGAGCTTTGAACTATCAAAGCCACTTTTTGATTCGGTTTTAATTAACATGCCAGACAATAAATTTACCTGGTATTTTAATCAACATCATTTAATCTGTGACGCTTCCGGGGTAGCTGTTCTATACAAAGTATTTACTAAGATTTATAGGCGCCTGGCAGAAGGGGCGACAACCACGGATATTAAGATACCCCTATTTCAAAACTACGTTGAATATGAAAAGACAAACAGGCTTAATTTAAAAAATGCTGCAACAAAGGCATATTGGGAGGAGAAATTACAGTCTGTCCCGAACAATTTAAAGTTATACGGGAAAAGTGTTGAAAAGAACACGACCTTTTCTAAAAGGGTTTCTCTTCCATTAGGAAAACAACGAACAGAAAAGCTGCTCGAAATAGCTAAAGAAAAGGACTTTCGCCTGCTGAATTCTCAGCTTACCCTCTTCAACATCTTTGCTTCGGTCCTGTCTGTGTACCTGGCCCGGATAAGCAATGAGCAAAATAATATAGCCTTCGGAACTCCGGTTCATAACCGATCTACACCGGATTTTAAAGAGACGCCGGGATTGTTTATTGAGTTCTTTCCTTTCACCACTGAAATAAAAAATGAAGACACCTTTGTTTCCTTATTCAAGCGCGTCAGCAACAAAACATATGAATTTTTGCGGAACGCTCAACCAGGAGCCAGCTCACCAAAATTAAACCGCGCTTTTAATGTTGTTCTCAATTATATAATTACAGATTTTCCGGATTTTAATGGAATTCCTTGTGAAGCTGTTTGGCACCATCCGGATCATTCGGATTCCGGCCATTATCTCCGGCTTCATGTTTACAATGATAATTCTGATTCTATAAAGCTCTATTTCGATCTGAACCTGGCAGTTTTCAGCGAAAAAATGTTTGACACGGTTCCGAATCATTTTCTAAAACTTCTCGACGCTTTCATTGAAAATCCCCATCAATCGATCGGGCAGGCTTCTTTATTAAGCGAGGCCGAATTTCAGCAAATCGTCATCGATTTTAACAACCATAAAGAAGTAGAGAACAAACATGTTCTTGAACTTTTTCAAATCCAGGTTCTAAAGAATCCAGAAAAAACAGCTGTTTCGGATAAAACACAAAAGTTAACCTATGCCGATTTGGATGAAAAATCCAATCAGCTGGCTAACTATTTAATTGAAAAAGAAATCACAGCTGGAAAACGGGTTGCAATTTATCTCAATCGTTCTGTGGATCTGATTATAAGCATCCTTGCGACCTTTAAGGCGGGCTGTGCGTATGTTCCGATCGCTGCCAATAACCCGCGCGGTCGTGTCGCCGATAGAATCAAAGAGTCGCAGGCGGCAATTGTTTTAAGCAATAGTAGTCTTGCTGCCGACATCGACGATTTACAGGTTCCTGTTTTACGACTTGATGCCGATTGGCACCGTATCAAAGAACATAAAACAGCGAATCCGGATAAAATGATTATGCCGGAAGCACTCGCTTATATAATGTTTACTTCCGGCTCGACCGGTCAGCCAAAAGGCGTTCAAATTTCGCACCTCGCTCTTGCTAATTATATAAACTGGGCAGGGAAAGAATATGGAATAACCGATCAGGCTACATTCCCATTGTTTACGACCATAGATTTTGATTTAACCGTTACATCGATTTTTGTTCCCCTGACATTCGGCGCTTCGATCATAATTTATGAAGAAAGTAAAACGGGACCCGATTTGGCGATTTTTGATGTTATAGAAGACAACCGGGCTGATGTCATAAAATTAACACCATCGCATTTAGGCCTGCTAAAAGAGCGTGATCTTAAGAATTCCCGTCTTAGAACGATGATCGTTGGCGGTGAAGATTTCAAACGGGATTTAGCTGAAAGTATAGTTGAATCATTTCACCACGAAATAGCTATATACAACGAATATGGTCCTACAGAGGCGACTGTTGGTTGCATTGTGCATCGTTATGATTTATCAAACGATTTATCAAATTCTGTCCCGATCGGTAAACCAATTGCAAATATGCTGGCTTATATTCTGGACGAAAATCTAAACCCGGTTCCGCAAGGCGGAGTAGGAAAGCTCTTTATTTCGGGCGATGGTTTATCAGTTGGATATTGGAATGATAAAGAACTTACCGAACAAAGATTCCTGACGAACCCTTTTCAGCCGGAAACAAAAATCTATGATACAGGCGATTTAGCCCGTTTGAATTCAGAAGCACAAATTGAATATTTAGGGCGAAAAGATCAACAGGTTAAAATCGGCGGAATTCGTATCGAACTTGGCGAAATCGAATCAGCATTGTCAAAACACGCCGGAATAAAAGATTGTGTGGTTGAAATGATTAACGGCAAAAGATCCGTGTCCGTTGAGTCGGTTACAAATTGTATCCGATGCGGTTTGCCTTCAAATTATCCGCAGGTGGAGTTTGATGAAAAGGGCGTTTGCAATTACTGTCTTTCATTTGAACATTACCGGCAAAATGCTCAAAAATATTTCAAAGCTCCGGCCGATCTGCAAAAACTACTTGATAACGTAAAAGTCGAACGAAAGGGTGAATATGATTGCCTGGTACTCTTAAGCGGTGGCAAAGACAGTACCTATGCGCTTGCTAAATTAGTGGGAATGGGAGTCAGCGTTCTCGCTTTTACTTTGGATAACGGCTATATTTCAGAGTCGGCGAAAGCGAATATCAGGCGGGTAGTGAACGTTCTGGGTGTTGATCATGTCTTTGGCGAAACCCCGGCAATGAATGAGATTTTTGTTGATAGCCTGAAAAGGTACAGCAATGTCTGCAACGGATGTTTTAAGACGATTTACACCCTGAGTACCCAAGTTGCCTTCAATAAGAAAATTCCTTTTATCGTTACGGGACTTTCGAGAGGGCAGTTTTTTGAAACGCGCCTCACCGAAGAACTTTTCTGGAAAGATGATATCGCAACAATTGATAAAACCATCCTCGAAGCACGTAAATCCTATCACCGGGTAGATGATGCGGTAAAAAGGTTACTGGACACTTCGATTTTCAATGAAGATTCCGTTTTTGAAAAAGTTCAATTCCTGGATTTCTACAGATTTGTTGATGTTGATTTTGAGGAGATGATGAATTACCTGGACAAACACCTTCCATGGATCCGTCCATCGGATACAGGGCGTTCGACGAATTGCCTGATCAACCAGGTCGGCATTTATGTTCACAAAAAAGAGCGCGGCTACAGTAATTATGCATTTCCTTACAGCTGGGATGTACGGATGGGGCACAAAACCCGGGAAGTGTCTTTAGATGAAATAAACGAGGAAATTGATGAAAATGAAGTAACACGGATATTGGGAGAAATCGGGTACAGTTCGAAAGATGTCAATACTGATAAAAATCTCGTCGCCTATTATATTGCCGATGCTGAGATTTCTACTAGCGATTTAAGAAATAGTCTGAAAAATTACCTGCCGGATTATATGATTCCAACGTACTTTAAACAGATGGAATCATTCCCCCTGACAGACAATGGAAAAGTTGACCGAAAGGCTTTGCGGAATCTGGCAGTCATTTCCAAAGAAGTAAATACCGATTACGTTGCACCTGAAACGGAATTTGAAAAAATGCTTTCAGAAATCTGGTCGGAAGTTTTGCAAATAGGAAAACCAGGCGTGCACGATAATTTTCTTGAAATAGGTGGCAATTCACTGGCTGCCATCAGGATCACGTCAAGGGTAAACAACGCTTTCGATTTGGAATTACCAGTTAATATCGTTTTCGAAAGTTCAACCATATCACAACTAGCTGACCATATTGAAAAGTCAATCTCAATGATGCTGGCAGAATTAAACAGGTAATTTTTTTTGACGATTCGACGAGATAAGATATTATGAAACATCCATGTAAAGGATATTACATACAGGGGCGTGTTCGCTGGATGTTCTCCCGCTAAGGCGGGACAAGCTATCCGACAGATAAAAAAATAATAAGAACGGATGAAAACTCTTAAAATACAGGTACTTCTTTGTTTTTTGCTTATCACGGCTTTTCACTCAAGGGCCCTGGCACATTTTCCGGATCAGAGCTACATTTATCTTCAAATTCAGAAAAACTCCGTCGCAGGACATTTTGAGATATCGACCTGGGATTTAAACAAGGTTTTCGGCCTGCACTTAAAAGTCGGACTGACAAAAGAAGATTTAGCGCCGCATCTTTCAAAAATTCAGGAATATTTACTGCAAAACGCTTCATTTAATTCTGTGGAGGAAGGCGATTATCAAATACGATTTACTGAGCCGGATATTTTAAGAGCAGAAAATTTCGGGGACTTTGTTTTGCTGAAATTTCAACTCGAAGGAGTAAAAAAAGTTCCCGAAAAACTCAATGTCCAATACGAAGCTTTTCTCAAAGAAATTTCCGGACACACTGCCCTGCTCGTCATTGAAGAAAACAAGAATACGGGATTAGCTAACAACGAATCAATGTATTCTCTTGAGTTTTCACCGGGTAAAACCAGGCAGGAACTATTGACAACAGAAGGTTTTATGCTGCGTTCGCTCTGGGTAATGGTCCAATCGGGAATCTGGCATATTTGGATCGGATTTGATCACATTTTATTTCTGTTGGCTTTGCTTTTACCTTCTGTCTTGAAATTGCGTTCCAAAGACGGGATTCATCCGGGCGGGTCCGATAACAGCGTGTGGATACCGGTCGAAAGACTTAAACCTGCCCTCAAAAACGTAGTAAAGATTGTCACCTTCTTTACAATCGCCCATTCGATCACTTTATGCCTGGCAGCATTTGAGATAATTAGCCTGCCTCCCAGACTGATCGAATCAATTATTGCGATCTCTATTTCGCTCGCTGCAATTCACAACATTTACCCTCTCTTCTCGGGAAAAGAATGGCTTATTGCTTTCGGCTTCGGACTGTTTCACGGTTTTGGCTTCGCCAGCGTTCTGGTTGAAAAAGGGCTTCCTGGAAATTACCTGGGGCTTTCAGTATTTGGTTTTAACCTGGGCGTTGAGATCGGTCAATTGGCAATAATTCTTCTGGTGTTCCCGATTTTGTACCTATTACGCAAAACATTTTTGTATCCAAAAATCCGTGTGTTCGGCTCCATAATCCTTATATTCTTTTCGCTATATTGGTTTATCGAACGCGCCTTTAATGTTGACTTAACGTTCTTCAGAACTATCAAAAAAATTGTAGGGCTTTAATTTATGCCGGCAGGTTCAGAAAAATCTAATCAAAACTCGTTACTGAGTAAGTGGCTTAATAGGGAAAAAAAGACTGACGCCCCGAAAGGCATTCAGCCGCGTCCGGAAGGCATCAAGGCGCCGCTTTCTTTGGGACAACAACGCTTGCTTTTTTTGCAGCAGCTTTACCCCGAAAATCCCTTTTACCATTATGCCGACGCTTACAAGTTAAAAGGAAAACTGAATGTTGAACATTTAGTAAAGAGTTTTGAATTTGCCGCTCAGCGACATGATATTTTGCGAACAAAAGTTGTATTTGAAAATGGACGGCCTTTTCAACAAGTAAATGATAAGCCGCTTTTTGAAATTTCTGAACATGATTTGAGGGGCATGCCCGAATCAGATCTTGAAAATGTTTACCGGGATTTAGCTATTAAAGAAGCGAGGAAATCTTTAGAGTCGCCCGATGGATATTTGACAAGAATTTCGATTTTGCGGCTGAAGCAAGATGAGTTTCTGGTTGTTTTGACGTTGCACCATATCATCATGGACAAGTGGTCAATGCAACTCCTGCAGAACGAAGTTGCCGGATATTATCGGAAACTGGCCAACGGCGAGGAAGTGAATTTTTCGCCTTTGGAAATTCAGTATGCGGACTACGCATACTCGCAAGGTTTAAAAAAGCCAAACGCTGAAAACCTTGCCTATTGGAAGAACAAATTGCAAGACAGCTTAACTTTTCTTGAGTTGCCGACAGATTTTCCAAGACCTTACCGACCGACATTCCGCGGAGCCTATTCCACCCAAAAATTTTCGATCGAACTTTCAAACAAGCTAAAAAACTTTTGCCGGGAAAAAAACAAAACGCTCTATACAGTGGTCCTTACGGCATTCAAGATTTTACTAAAACGCTATACAGGCGAAACCGATATTCTCGTCGGTTCGCCTTTTACAAACAGAGATGAGATCGCTCTCGAAAATCTTATAGGTTTTTTCGACGACACGCTGGTTTTGCGTTCTGATTTATCAAATGATCCGACGTTCATTGAATTGTTGGAAAATGTCTGGACAACGACACAAGCCGCCTTTGCTCATAAGAATATGCCGTTTGAAGTGCTTGTGAAATCTTTGAAACCTGAACGCTATCTAAATCATAATCCACTTTTCCAGGTAATGTTTATCTACCATAACGTTCCTGAAATGCCTGACTTTGGAAAAGATTTAGTCATCGGGCACGAGCCTTTTGATTTCGGCGTGACAAAATTTGATCTAACACTTTTCATTGCAGAAAAGGCGGGTGAAATCACTGCGATTTTTGAGTATTCAAAAGATCTGTTCGTTGAAGAAACAATCGAACGAATGCATGGTCATTTGAGAAAGCTGCTCGAAGAAATAGTCGAAAACTCAAACCGACCGATTTCGGAATTAGCCATGATCACTGATCATGAATTGAAATTATTTTCCGAATGGAACGATACGAATACTGAAACACCAAAAGTGAATTCAGTAATTGAATTGTTTAACGAACAAGTCGCATCAGGACCTCAAAAACCTGCATTATCATTTCAAAAAGAGAAAATAACTTACGGGGAACTAAACCGGCAGGCAAATTCCGTGGCCAATTATCTCCTGAAATCAAATCCGGATAAACGTCAGCCAATCGGGTTATTGGCTGAACCTTCGATCGATATGGTCGTCGGAATCCTGGGTGTTTTAAAAGCGGGACGGGCCTATTTACCGCTCGATGCCCAGTACCCTAAAAAACGTCTTGATTTTGTTCTCAAAGATTCGTCCGCTACCGTTGTGCTGACTCAGAAACATCTTTTGTCTTTACTTTCAGATCATTCGGTCAGTTTGCGAACCATTGATGAAATCATCGCTTCCGAAAGTTCAGAAGAGCCGATCCTGCCTAACGCAATTGACGGAGAAGACTTAGCCTATGTGCTTTATACTTCAGGCAGCACAGGACAACCGAAAGGCGTTTGCGTGACTCATAAAAACCTTACTAATTCGACGACGTCTCGTTTTGATTTTTATCCGAATCAGCCCCTAAGCTTCCTCTTAATGTCATCATTTTCCTTCGATAGTTCAGTGGCTGGAATTTTTTGGACGCTACTGGCGGGTGGAAAATTGGTATTGGCAGAACGCCGGACGGAGCAGGATTTGAATAGTCTTAGCGAAATTTTCATCAGCGAAGAAATAACCCACACGCTCCTTTTACCAACGCTTTACCAAACGTTGATTAAAAATCTTCCGAAGCAGGTATTCGATACCTTCAAGACGATCATTGTCGCCGGGGAAACTTGTCCGAAAGCTTTATGTAATGAACATTTTAAGTTGTTGCCGGATGTTGAGCTTTACAACGAATATGGTCCGACTGAAGCCACGGTTTGGGCAACCGTCTACAAAACCACTCCCACAGAATCGGAACTAAACGTGCCGATCGGAAAACCGATTTCCAACTGTCAAATTTATATTTTAGACGAAAATCAAAATCGTGTTCCGATCGGTGTTTCGGGGGAGCTATTCATTGGTGGAAAAGGCGTGGCGAAAGGGTATCTTAACAATCCGGAGCTAACAAACAAATACTTTATTCAAAACACTTTCAATCCTGAATCTTCGGACAAATTATATAGAACTGGTGATTTATGCCGGTATAGATCCGACGGAACGATCGAGTTTATAGGACGAATAGATAATCAGGTAAAGATTCGCGGCTACCGGGTCGAACTCGGAGAAATACAGGAAGCCATTAAGCAGAATGATAAAGTCCGGGAGGTCGTTGTAAAACTCGAAACCGTACAAAAAACTGCGGCCGGGCATGAAAAAATGGCGGAAAGTTTATTAACTCATTTAAAGAAAATGAGTTTTGAAGAGGCGGATGAAATGCTGAAGACTGTTGAGAAACTATCAGACCGGGAGATAGAGTTTATGATAAATTAAGTGAAGCAGTTTAAAGTTGCATTATGACGAAAAAAATTAAAAGAACAGAAAATTTCGAAATTGTTCTCGAGATAAAAACCGAGGATTTTATTCGTCCGCCCCGGGATGCACAGCGAAATGCTTTATTAAATAATGCTTTAACTGAATTCAGCGACAACCTTCAGGCACTGGATAAATTAGCGGTACGATTCGTACCTGGGAAACTTCAGCTCGCTTTAGAAGACCGAACACAAAAAATTCTTTCCGATGAAGAGATAATGGAAGAATGGCAGATTCCGCTGATGCAGGCAATGGCAGAAGTTGTAACGGAATCACACGGTGATATATTAGAAATCGGTTTTGGTTACGGCGTTTCGGCAACTTTAATTCAGGAGCAAAGCGTGCTCTCGCATACAATAATCGAATGTAACGACTCTGTGGTTGAAAGATTTTTCGAATGGAAAGAGTTGTTTAAAGAAAACAAAATAAACCTCGTGCATGGTTTATGGCAGGATACGATCGATGACCTGGGGCTCTTTGACGGGATTTTTTTTCATACATATCCCCTCAATGAAGAAGAGTATATGAAATACGTTCATGGGAGAGCGACTTTCGCCGAACATTTTTTTGAAGCGGCGGCCAAACATTTGCGTCCCGGTGGTGGTCTTACTTATTTCTCAAATGAAATCGATTCACTGGGTCGCGGTCATCAACGTGCTCTTTTTAAACACTTTTCGTCTGTTTCGCTAAAGGTGATCAATTTGGAACTTCCTGATGATATAAACGATACGTGGTGGGCGGACTCCATGGTAATTGTAAAAGCCGTCAAGTAATTATGAGTGACTTTCAAGAAAGAATTAACCGGCTTTCCAGGCAGCAAATGCTTTTGCTTGCAAGGCAGATCGGCGCTGATAATACAACGAATACGAGTGGACAAAGCAATTCAACTCAATGCATCGCTGCCTATCTGGTGGCGGATGGACCAATCGAAACAAATGACTTGCGCCAGGGCTTGAAGGACAAACTGCCCGAATATATGATTCCGTCTAAATTCGTTCAATTAGACGAATTGCCCAGATTACCAAATGGCAAGATTGACCTGAATTCACTGAAATTGCCGGTTGAAGAAAAGTCTTCATTTTCTAAAACAGGTGTTTCCACTCCAAAAACTAAAGTTGAAATACAACTCGTCGAAATATGGGAAGAAGTTTTAGGCTTTCGTCCTATCGGAGTTCACGATAATTTTTTTGAGATCGGGGGTGATTCAATTTTGAGTATTCAGATCGTCGCAAAAGCAAGGCAGAAAGAGATATTTCTAGCCCCTAATCAAATGTTCGAAAATCAGACAATTTCCGAATTGGCTTTATTTGCTAAAACGGAGAACAGAAATATAACCGAAGAAAAAATTGTTGGCAATGTTCCTTTGTTGCCAATTCAACATTGGTTTTTCGAAGAACATAAAAACGCTCCGCACCATTGGAACCAGGCGATGATCTTTGATGTTCCTGGAAATCTAAATACGGACATACTTCAAAAGAGCATTGAATACCTGGTTAAACATCACGATGCTTTGCGGCTGCGTTTTGAAAAAACAGAAGGAAGCTGGGATGCGTTTGTTACCAAACATCCAGAAGTTAATGCATTCAGTTCGATCGATCTAACCGGTTCTTCAACCCTTGAAATGGATTCCACGATCGAAGCGAAATCAGCCGAATTACAAACAAATCAAGACCTCTCTAAATCCGGACTGTTTAAGACATTATTCGTTAAATGCGGGCTGGGTTATCAAAGTAAGATGCTCTTAATCGCGCATCATTTAGTGGTTGATAATATTTCCTGGCAAATTTTGGTGTCGGATTTGGAATCGATTTACGTCCAATTAAGTAGAGATGAAGAAATTGTTTTATTTTCAAAAACAACTTCCTACCCTAAATGGGGCAATCACCTGATCGAACTTTCAAAATCAAGCGGATTCGACGACGAAATTGAATTTTGGAAAGAGCAAAATTATTCCGGGCAAATTCCAACCGATATCGATTCTCATTTGCCGATAGTTGAAAAAAGCATTAAAACCCTGGCTCTGGAAATTGATTCGGCGGCAACGGAAAAGTTGCTCAGAAATTCAAATGAAGCTTATCATACAAAGACAGAAGAGCTATTAATTGCCGCTTTGATGTTGGGTTTTGAAAAATGGGCTAATATCAAGAGTCTCTGTTTAGGATTAGAAAAACACGGTCGAAAATACAATGAAGTTGATTTAACCAATACTGTTGGTTGGTTCACGACCTATTTTCCAGTGTCGCTGAAAATTGAAGATGGCACAAGCCTTAAATCGAGCATCATTTCCATCAAGGAAAAACTGCGAAGCATTCCGAATGAAGGGATTGGATTTGGAGTTCTGCGCTACTTGAAAAAACTGGATGGACTAACGCAAAAGCCGCAGGTTATTTTTAACTTTTTGGGCAATCAAACATTGTATGATTCCGATGTATTAGGCAAAGGTAAATTCATCTCGAAGGGCGTTCGGTCCCCGAGGAGCGAACGACATCACTTGCTGGAAATAAATGCATTCATCCAGGAAGGGCGCTTGAATTTACTATTTAGTTTTAGCGAAGAATTTCATAAACCGGAAGCCATTCAAAATTTAGTCGGACTTTTCGAATCTACGCTTCGCCGGTTGATTGAGCATTGCTCGAGTCAGGAAGCGAGTGAGTACTCTCCTTCCGATTTTCCGGAAGCGGATTTGAGTCAGGATGATTTCGATACTTTATTAAACCAGATTAATTAAAATGCAGGTAGCTAAAGCGAAGGTTGAAGCCATGTACCCGCTGAATTTTCTTCAGCAAGCCTTGCTTTTTCACAGCTTACAGGAAGGTGTTGACCAGGGATTTTTGCGGGTGAAATGTGTTCTGAAAGGAAAGATAGATATTGAAGCCTTTCAAAACGCCTGGCGACAGACGATCCAAAGACATGAGGTTTTACGAACTTCTGTGCATTGGGAAAACATGGAAAAGCCTGTCCAGGTAGTCCATAAAGAAGTCCTGTTTCCTTTTACTTTCCATGACTGGTCGGAAAATTCAGAGTCTGAACAAAAAACGAAATTCGACGAACTAACAAATTCCGATGCGTCAGCATCATTAAACTTAACCAAAGCACCTGTCCTGCGAATTTTATTGATCAGGTTGCCCGCAGATAAACACATTTTGCTATGGTATTGTCATCATATCCTGGTGGATGGCTGGTCTGCTTCAATTATTTTGCAGGACCTGCTGGCATTTTATGATGCGTATTCTTCAGGCGAAATTGCAGCCAGTTTACCCGCCGTTCCTTCATACAAATCTTATTTAAGCTGGATAAAAAACCAGGACCAGGGTAAGTCGAAAACTTTTTGGACCGAAGTATTGAAAGACTTTGAAAGACCGACCCTGGTCGGCAATCGGACACAGTCTCAAAAGAGCTTAGTAAATAATTTTCAAACCAAATCTCTGAAACTCTCGCAAGACGAAAGCCAAAAATTGCGAGACTTTTCTCAAAAAAATCAAATAACCTTAAACACGCTGATTCAAGGGGTTTGGGCGATCCTGTTAAGCAAGTGCGTAGAACGTGAGGACATTGCATTCGGCACAATCGTTTCGGGACGTTCTATAGATTTGCCAAACGCAGCGCTGATGGCGGGCATGTACATGAATGTTTTGCCTTTACGGATCAGGTTGAATGACAGTGAAAAGTTTTCGGATTGGTTGAAGTCCCTGCAATTCCACCAGGCGAAACTACGGGCGTTCGAATATTGTAATATGGACGAGGTTATGAATTCAAGCAGTTCAGCGGGCGGCAATTTGTTGTTTGACAGTGTGGTTGTTTTTGAAAACATGCCTTTAGAAAATATTCGCGGCGGTGGCGTTTTGATTGAAAATTTTGAAAGCGGCCTGACAAGCAATTATGCACTCACTTTAGCCGTCAGTCCGCTCAGGGAAATCAAAGCTCATCTTAAATACGATTCTTCCGTTGTTTCCGAACAACAAATTAGTTGGTTCATTAACAATCTATCGGATTTATTTGCAGTTATCCTCGAAAACAAATCAGATTCTTTAAGGGAGATAAGAAACATCATGACTCCTTTAGAGACAAACAAAACGCTTAAACAATTTGAAAACTCAGATAATACCGCTAATCGCAACTATCTTGCTCCAAGGAGTGAGGCCGAGCTAATGTTAGTCGGTATTTGGGAGAGCATGTTGAATTTACAACCGATCGGCGTTAACGAAGATTTTTTTGACCTGGGCGGAACTTCAATAATTGCAATCAGGCTTTTTACGGAAATTGAAAAGCGCTTTCAAAAAAAGTTACAGCCTATCAGCCTTCTCAATCACAGAACAGTTGAAGCGCTCTCAAAATTTATTGCTGAAGAAAATAAAGAAGCAAAATTTTCGTCGCTCGTTCCTTTGCGGGCAAGCGGATCTAAACGGCCTGTTTTTTGTTTGCATGCCGGTGGAGGACATGTGTTTTTTTACAAAGACCTGGCAAAGCATTTAGGCTCTGATCAACCAGTTTATGCATTGCAAAGACTTGGTGTCGACGACATCACACAGGCCGCCCAGGATATTGAGTCGACAGCCTCGTACTACCTGGGAGAGATTCGCAAAGTGCAACCAAGAGGTCCATACTCACTGCTTGCCTATTGTTTCAGCATCTCAATTTGCTGGGAAATGGTCAGGCAACTACAAGAAGCCGGGGATTCCACTTCTATCATCGCGATGATAGATTCGTCGCCACCATTGCAGGTTAAGAAACGAACAAATACTGATCGGCTTAATGGAATTATAACCAGGGCAAAGGCATTGGATTTTAGTTTTATCAAAACGATTTGGAAGGGCCGCGTCAAACAACCAATAAGAGAGAGATGGATTTCTTTGGTAAGTGACAAACAAGCCATCCAGCTTCAGAAAAAGCTGAAAACCCTCACTTTAATAGGTGCAGCTTATATCTGGAAACCCCTTCCTGTAAAAATCACTTTAATCCGTAGTGCGCCATTTCTTTCAAATGAACGCAAAAACGAAAAGTTCAGTAAATGGAATGACCTGGCTCTCAACGGTGTCGACACCTACGTGGTGGATGGTCATCATCGCAATTTATTTAACGAACCCGAAGTGCAACAGCTTGCCGTTCAATTAAGGGAATGTCTTGATAAAGCTAATAATCTTGATAAAGCCAATAAATGATGTGGTTAAACCCGCCGGACAACCTAATTTTAAGCGAGAACGAAATACACATTTGGCGCGCTGACTTAGAACTTGATGAATACTTTCAAAGCTCATTCCTAAAACTTTTATCTCCCGATGAAAAGAACCGGGCTGAAAAATTCCGTTTCGCCAAAGACAGCCGGAATTTTATCGCTGCCCGGGGAATGTTGCGCTCATTCATCGGGAAATATCTAGAAATAAACCCGGCAGAAATTTCCTTTCAATACAGCAACTTCGGCAAACCAGGTATCGCCAATAACAATTCTTTGCAGTTTAATATTTCGCATTCACAAAACATTGCACTGTTTGCTTTCGCAAGAACGTTCAATATTGGCATCGATGTCGAATTTGTGAACCCCAATATTGAAGCTAAAGACATTGCCACAAATTTTTTTTCGACAAATGAAATACGGAATCTGCTTGCGTTACCTGCGGAACAGCAGACGCTCGGTTTTTTTAATTGTTGGACACGGAAAGAGGCTTTTATAAAAGCAGTCGGGGAAGGACTTTCGTTTCCTTTGGACAAATTTGAAGTTTCTTTGGAACCGGACAAGCCCGCAAAATTGCTTGCGACCCATTGGGAGCCGGAAGCTGTTTCAAAATGGTCCCTTTATTCAATGTTACCTGCGACCGACTTCGTTGGATGTTTAGCAATTGAGGGTTTACCTGAAGAAGTAAAATTCTGGAACTGGCAAGTGAGTTAGTTAGCTAGTTCATCTCCTATCCTCCGAAGCAAACTTATCTTCTGCGATATGAAATCGGCCACTGCCGGTCAATGTGACTGCCACGCAGATCACCGAAATAAATGAGAGTAATATCAATCCGACGGGGTACCTGGGTTTTCCGAAGAGGAGATTTCAGCTTCCAGACCAACTATTTACGACTTATTTACAATGTTTACATTTTTATTTACAGTGCAGATGCCGTGAGCCGCACGGAGCAAAGTAGTTTTGTTGAATCCAAATGTTTTCTCCCACTCTTCTTGCTTTTCAAGATTCCGAAACCGATTGTTCAATTAAAATTATGAAAAGGAAAAGATTATCTGTGTTTGTTCTGGCCATTCTCCTGGCATTATTTATATTAAATTCTTTTGTGCTAAAAGTAAAGGATGCGGACAAAGTAATTAGAAATAAAGAAGGGCTTTCAAACGCAGTTTTCAAATCTAAAGACGGCGGACAAACCTGGCAAGACATCAGCAAAGGGCTGCCTGATAATTTGCTTAAAGATGGTATCCGGGGTGATAGCATCTTTGCAAATGATAAAGGGCTGTCTTTAAGGGTTGGAAGTGAACTCTATCACAATACACCAAACGCCACAGCTCCTTTTTGGACCAAAGAGATTTTGCCTGACAGCCAGCCCCGAGACTTCGTGGAACATAGCAGCATTGCGCCCACTAAGTCCGGGATAGTTGCCTACAATCGCTGGGCTTTAAACTTGAAAAGACCAAACGGAACGAGTGTATGGTCGATATTCGAAAATCCTCAGGAGCCAGGGATACACATCACTTTTGAGACTGCCGGAGGTACAATTTTCATCGGTACCAGCAGAGGCTTTTTTAAAACTACTAACGATGGAAAAACCTGGAAACATGTCCGTGAGGGAGGCTTGGTAGGGCATTTGGCAGAGTCGAATGGCTTACTGCTGGCAATCAGTATGAGAAAGATAATAAGATCGACCGACAATGGCGAAAACTGGGTAGTGACGACTAGTGAGGACAGTGTGGCTTTCGATGTAAAACCGATCAAAGGTGGATTCATTGCTATCACTGCCAGTTCAGAGTCAGGTACCAGGAGACTAAGCAGATCCTACGACAGTGGTAAGACCTGGCAGCGCATTGATGCCGGTCCTCACAACAAAGAGTTTATTGATTCAGTAGGGCGGACCTGGGAGAATCGCCCCCGTGTACATCCATACATATCTTCTATTAACAAGATTGGTGAAAACCTCTTTTGTGCTCATCCCCACGGCATTTTCAGATCATCTGACAAGGGAAAAAAATGGAAATTATTACTTCCTTCTATCGACGGTAAGATCTTCAATTTATTTGTTTCAGGCAACGTGATCTATGCCATACCCAGCAAGGGAGGATGTTGAAAAGTTCCTCACGGACTTTAAAGGCGCAGCCGGTCGTTAAATAATTAAAAGCTATTCCAGATTATTGGGGTACCGGAAGCGTAGGACAAATAAAGCTGTTGGGGGCTGGCTTTTGTAGAAATGGTTTGATCAGCCTGCCCCCCGCAGCTTATTTGCATTTGAGCAGGTCCTATAGAACATTCGTTAGAAAAATAATGTAAAACTTGCCCTTGCAAAAAATGGTGTACCGGGTGTAAAATGTATTTCTGAAACCGGTGCTGGTTCGTTTTGCAACCTGCTTTCTGTATCAAATTGTGTTTCTTTCCATTTTACATCAAACAGGTTTTGAATCGCTATGCCCGCCTCCCATCTTTTCTTTGTATAGTTGATTGTTGCATCCGTTACAAAGTATCCTTTTGCAACAACACTATTGTCTTCATTCGCTGGTCTGTCATCCATGAAGCGATAACGTAAGCTGCCGTTTAAACCGTATTGTCTTCTATATGTTAATCCGCCTACACTTGTAAACCTTGGCGCTAATGGTAAATAACTTTCTGCTTTATCAACTCCTATTGCTCTTGGGTTTGCAAGACTTACATCCAGGTCGGCATATAGGTTTTTAGTTACTTCATATCTGACTGACAAATCATAGCCGTATCTTTTTGATTGCCCACCTGGTTCTACTACACCTTCATCGCCCACATAAACAAATTCCTGGTCGAGCCATAGATACCACAAAGCAGTTTGAAGTACTATTTTATTACCTACTTTAAAAATGGCTCCTAAGTCTGTACCATAAGCCGGCGGTAAAACTTTCCTTCCATCTTGTTGTACTGCTACTCTTGTATCATTGCTGTGAAACCCTCTTCCGTTATAGAGGTACAGTTGCACCTTGTCACTTGCCCTGTAGTTGAAATTTATTTTCGGACTAAGGATTGTTGAAGATGATGAAAGTTCCTTTGCTGCTAACTTATCATTGTACTTATTTGTAAAATAATCTGCTCTTAATGCTCCTGTAATATCCAGCTTTTTTGAAACAGAAAAACGTTGTGCCCAATAAGCACCTGCATTCATTTCATTAACATCCCCAAGCATAATGTCAGCTGTATTTACAGTTCTGTTCTTTGTCCGTGTTAGTTCTATATCATTTACATCATCGTATCTTAACTGAATCCCTGCCTTTGTTTCTGTTTTAATGCTGCCTAAGAAAAACTCCTTTTGATACGAGCCGTTGTAGCCGAAGATATTCCTGTCTTCTTTTTGCCGTATCTGGTCACCATTAACAGGGTCTTCTTTAAAGAAGGTGAAGTTTGAATAGAGTTCAAATTTGTACCTGCTATAGAATACCTGATTGCGGATTACTGAACCATTATCCAGGTTGGTTAATAATTCTATGTTTGCATTATACCGTGATGTTTTGCCTCCTTCTGTATTGTCGATTGCTCCATAAAATCCTACCAGCCCACTTTCTACGGCTCTGTCTGGTATCTGCCCTGACGCATTCCATTTGCTTGTAAATCCTGTTAAGGTTGTGGTTAAGGTGCTGTTATGGCTGATGCTGCCGTGATATTTTAAAGTGCCATTGAAGCGGGTAAAGTCCTGGGGGCTGTCAAAAAACCCTTTCGAATAAGAACCTTCACCGGCAAAGTATAAACTCTGGTTTCTTCTGTCACCTTTCTGCTTTATAAGATTGATAGCAGTTATGCCACGAAAGGTATTGAACTGTCCGCCTTCAACTTTTATGAAGTTGTTTTCCAAATAGTCTTTTGTTTTAAACTCCACAAAACCAGCTGTGGTAAAGTTTCCTTTATCAGCAAAGTATGGTCCTTTATTGAAGTTGACCTTCTCTATTAATTCAGGTATTACCCAATGCAAATCAGCATATCCCTGGCCGTGGGCATGAGAAACCATATTTACGGGAAGGCCGTCAACTGAAATGTTTATATCAGTGCCGTGGTCAATATCAAAACCTCGTAAAAAGATTTGTTCTGCTTTGCCACCACCGGCATGTTGCCCGATGAACAAACCAGGAACCATTCTTAATACCTCCTGCGAATTATTGATGGGTCGCAAATGAATGTCAATGTCGCTTATGGTTCTAAAAACACCTTTGTTTGCTGATGCTTTTACCTCTACTTCCGCCAAGCTGGAGACTTTAGTGTCCAGGTAAATAATTGATGGCTGTTCAGAGAGTAAAATGCTTGAAACGGCAATGGTTTTTGGTTCAAATCCGATGCTAGTAATAATTAGTTTAACAGCCGATGCAGGCAATGATCTAAAGCTTACAAAACCATTTTCGTCTGATGAGGCATTGAAAACCAAATCCTCGCTTTGTACTGTTGCATCCTGAATGGGTGCTTTTGAAGATGCGTTTATAATGTAAATCCCTTTATGGATGTTTCCGGCAGTTAATTTCTCACTATAGAAAACGACCAGGCACAAAATCAAAAAGTAATTGAACCTCTTTGTAAAAAAATACATGAGTGTGAAATGTTTGAGGTATACAAAATCAGATAGCCATTATTTGCAGTGCGAAAGCACCACTTTGGCTAAATGATTTAATGCTGAATAAATAAAGGAGGGTCACCGAATAATTAAAGCATAAGCAGTATGCTGCAATGATCACGACATAGCTGTTGTTGCTTCTATGCGTAAGGCATGCAAGAAATGCTTGTACTGTTAAATAATTAATTAAACGGAATTAACAACACTTTGGTGGAGGATAGTACTTGTCTAATGAAACAGTAGAAAAATTACAAATGTTCACTGCAAACTGTTGCTGGTGTATAGTTAGTCGCGAAATGCTGTAAAGGATTTCTACAACTATATGAACAGCTACAGGCTCAGAAGTTTTAGTTGTTGCCGGTTGCTTATCAGCATTTTCTTCGTGTTCTGCTTCCGCAATTTCTTCTTCGGCATGATGGTCACCGTGATGGTGGTGGACTGTGGCAAGGTGTTTAGCTTTCCAAAAAATATGGGCAAGGTCATCCTGTACTAATGGTAATATAGGCTTACACATGGCAAGTGTGTAAAGTAGTAGAAAATAATATGCAGCGATAGTTTTCACCCTAATCTACAAAATTAACTGAATTTTAATCATGGATGATAGGTAATTACGTAAAGCACGTAAAAATGGATTTTGATGTGTTAGAGTTCTGATTAGATGAAAGCAATTATGGTGTTCTCGTCTCAATGAAAGTCTGCCGTTTGTGGGCGATTGCAGCTCTTTTGCAGGTTGTCTTTGAGTCAGGATTTGTTTGCCTGCAAATGTGCTGCAATGGGTGGAGGGTTGTTTGGGACTACGAATATAGTAACTGCTTAAAGCAGCAGGGTGTCACGTTAATTATGACGGCATCTTTCTAAAGAGACCAGGTAATGATGATGTACAAATTCTTAAACTGGAAACACTAATGTTTCATAAATTGTCCCATGAGCAACACACTATTTTTGATTTATATCGCTGGAGCAATTCTCGGCTTTGTGATTCTATTTAATGTAATTAAAGCGCGATACGACCGTGGAGAAATTACTTTCGATGTTTACCAGGCGGAATGGAAGAAACTCAGTTAGTTGAACGTAATTCCGACCCTAAACAAAAACCTTAACCCCATCTATAATGAAAAAGACATGTAATCTTATTTTGCTGGTTTCTTTTTGCTCGACACTATTTTCTTTTGATTCGCTCACGAAAGCTTCAATATTAGATGAGGGAATATTAATGGATTCAGTGCCAAAAGTGAAAGAACCGGAAATGGTATTAGTCGAAGGAGGAAGCTATATGATGGGCCAAACAAGCGATAGCAAGGGACAAGGATTGGGAAATACTGACCGAACCCGGCAAGTAACCGTCAGCACTTTTAGTATCGGAAAGTATGAAATTACTCAGGCGGAATGGAAACCGGTAATGGGTGATAGCCTTAATTTTTCACTTCATCAGGGTTGTGATAGTTGTCCGGTAGAGGAAGTTAGCTGGAATGAAATTCAGTCTTTCATTCGGAAATTAAATGCAGCGACAGGCAAACGTTACCAGCTTCCAACTGAGGCACAATGGGAATTTGCAGCACGCGGTGGAAAGAACAGCAAGAAGTATAAATATGCCGGCAGTGATAATGTTGACGAAGTTGTCACTTCTCAGCGCCTGTTTGTGGGCCAGGCACACCCTGTCGATAAGAATCACCCCAACGAACTAGGGATTTACAATATGTCTGGAAATGTTGCCGAGTGGTGCCGGGATTTCTTTAATCCAGATGCTTTGCCTGGCGCTAACACAGACCCCGAAGGGCCTTCAACTGGATATGGTCACGTCATCCGGGGCGGTAGTTGGGGCGGACATCCTACCGATTACCACACTACCAGTGGAAGTATGGGTTATGCAAACGATAGAAGTGCTCGTGTGGGTTTCCGGCTTGCATTACCCTGATAAAGCTAAATACAAGAAGATATTTACTTCAAAAGAATTGAAAGAAGATTATTTAATTTATAGAGAAGCGCTCGAAACAACAAATCCCATTTTGTATAGATTTACTGACAGTTTAAATATAACCAGGTATTTATCCAATCAGTATGAAAGTGAGATGCATTAGGTTTGAATCCAGACGCGGTCACGCTTTAAGAAGTCTCGTCGAAAGATGGGGCTTTTTTTTATGTTATCAACCGAGCTCGTACAGTTGGTTATTGTCTTCTAACATCCCGTCAGCAGTGTATGCAAATAATTCATTCCACCGGTTCAGCGTAAATGTAACAGCAATATAAATTGGGGTCTGGTATATCGGGGTCTTTGGTATCATCGATGGTAATTGTTCTTGCAGCAATTACTTCAGGGCCTTTTGCATGATCCGGCCGGTGTTGCACAGCAAACTACTTTTCCACACAGAAGCCTGCTTTCAGTTATCTATTTAATTATGAGATGAGCCATGTGTTATCGGATTATTGGATGTTCAGCCCTTGCAAAAGATCCGATCCGACCTCGACCTTTGGAGCAAATGAAGATCCGCTCGCGTATTGTAAAAACCGGTCAAACAAGTGGATCGCTTCCGGGTGTTCGTTATCTAAGTGATCCCTGAAACGCAGACTGGTGACGAGCAGACTGCCCCTGCCGACCTTCGCTTCGAACGCATATCCAACGCGGGACAGATCCTTACTTTTACTGAGAAACCCGGCCTTGGTGCGAATGCCGCCGATAATGGGAGTAAGCGTTGCGGGCCATTTATCCAGAGAAAAAGGTGTTGCACCATCCATAAGTGTGTAGAGCTGCCAATCAGCGAATCCCTCATGTGGAAAGCCCTCCAGCGAGGGATGATTTAATATTACTGTGCCGAGCGCACCACCCTGCGCAGGCAGAAAACTTACAGCGCCGTTTTTGGCGTTTTTTGGCGGCTCAGCCATTAACCATACCCTTCCTCCTGCATCCAGGTGTTGCAAGGCATTTTCGTCGAGCCTGGAAGTTACC
The DNA here is from genome assembly GCF_035489435.1 of Flavitalea sp. NCBI lineage: Bacteria > Pseudomonadati > Bacteroidota > Chitinophagia > Chitinophagales > Chitinophagaceae > Flavitalea > Flavitalea sp. The sequence continues at coordinate 8,187 of NZ_DATHKG010000183.1, read as the reverse complement.
AGCAGGCCCCCACCGGCCGGAGTGGTTTTCTCCTGCACGAAGGAGTACTGCCTTTTCATGCCGGGCCATATTGTATCAGCGTACAAGGGCAACTTCGGGCGTTGGAGTAATTTACTCCGCGGAAATGTCCAAAAGGACCATCTGTTACTGTGCGCGCCATCTACTTCAACAATCAGCTCCACTTTGCGGGCTTCCGGTGACGGCATTGGCGGCAGCGTAATCCGCGTAACGGGGCCCACGATACCCATAGGCTGGCTCACTTTTGTAGTTCCGGATGCTAACGTTTTGCTGTTTGACACGACCTTCCATGAGAGGGTAACGTCCTGCAAATTTTTGTCGCCGTAGTTTGACAAACTCACCTCCACCTGGCGCACCGAATCGTTCCAGAATGTGTAATTGTCGATAGTCGTTGTAAGCAGTGGAATTACCGCGTTGTTAAGCATCTGGCCCTGCTGCGGTGAAATGTTTTTTGGGTTCCAGAAGTAATCAAACCAGCCCTCTTCCCAGGAGTCGCCCTCGCCGGTGCCACCCGGAAAGTCCACTATCAGCCAATAGTGATAACCCATGAAATCCTGCCGGTGACGTACACGTTCGATCTGGTATTTTCGCCCCATCTGTTGCAGGCGTTGAGAATTACGGACATACTCGGTATATCTGTTTGTAAGGCCCTGATCAGCTACCCAATTCTTTTTAGCATGCAGCCAACCCGGAAGAACAACACCCGTGAATTTGTCGATCAACGAGATGTCGGGTAACGAGCAATAATAATCTCCGAACTCGTGCTTTATTGATGGATGACTGGGGATACCGTTACCGTAGCGGCTAACCATGTCCGTTGGTTGCATAAAAAAGCCGTCATTGGAAAGTATAAGTCCATCCGGGTGTAATGATTTCGCGAACCGGTAAAAGCTGTCCACGACCTTAAGAAAGTCCTTACGCTCTGCTTCCGTCTTAAGCCAATTCAGGTTAAATTCGTTTCCGAAGGCCAATGACAGGAGCGAAGGGTGATTCCTGTAGGCCATTAGTATATCACGCAGCTCGTTCCGCAGAAACGCCCGGTGCGGTAACACGTATTGTGTGTAGGCGGCTGGTAGTTCTGCCATTACGAGGAGCCCCACCTCGTCGGCGGCCTGGAAAAAATCCTCTGATGGGGTCATTGAATGAAAACGCACTGTGTTGAATCCGAAATCGCGCGCCCGTCGCAAGCGTTGGAGGTACGTTTCCCGAGAGCCTGGTGGAAAGCCGGTAAGCACCTCGATGTTGTCATCGCCATAGCCGCGCAGGTACAGCGGTTTGCCATTCAGCAACAGTACATTTCCGCGGGTGACCAGTTCGCGCATGCCGAACCGTTCCTGGGTGCGATCGATCTCACGACCTTTTTCAAGCAAGCCCACTGTGGCTGTATAGAGATTCGGTTGATCAGGCGACCATAATTGCATGTTCTTAATGGGCACCGTCATTTTAACCTCGGCTCGTTCGCCCGCCGCAAGCTTCAATGACATTTGTTGCTTCGTGTCACTACTGACCTTAACGTCCAGTTCTCCGGTGAACGTACCTGTTCGTTGATTTTTGACGGTTACTATGAATGAAGCCGTCTTGCGTTCAATGTCGCTTTTCACATAGACGTGCTCGATGAATATCGCATTGGTGGCGCGAAGCTCAACGTTGCCGTATATCCCGCCCCAATTGCCAATGTAGTTCAGCATACCCGTCGGGCGGGCAGGCAGCTGCTTGTCGGGACTCTCCAACGGAACCGCACCCGGGTTGGCAATGCGAAGCGCGATGACGTTTTCTTTACCAGGAATCAGTGCTTTGCTAACATCAAATGAGAACGGAGCGCTAAATCCACTGTGTTCACCAATCTGTTGCCCATTGACGAACAGAGCCGTCTCCAGGTGGGCACCGCCAATGCGAAGGGTAATGACCTTGCCGCGCCAAGTGGATGGGATAGACACCTTTCGCCGATACCAGGCCGCTCCTGTGTAGTCGTGCCGGAGCATGCCATTCGGCTCGCCTGCACCTTGCGCCTGCCAGGCACCGGGAACAGCAATTGTTCGATCGAAGGGGACGCCAGCTGCAGGCCAGCCAAATGCGACACCTTGTTCCCTGGGGTCCAACTTAAAATCCCAATCACCGTTAAGCCCAACGTGTTCCCTCTGAGCGAGCGTAGCAACTGGATGGATACTCAATGCGAGTATGGTCGCAATTACTGCCGGCACCAAACGACTGGCACTTATGAAAAACAGCATCATAACAGGATTGCCCGTTTTACGCTGGGTACCTGCGCTTCGATTATCCATCTCCGGTATAGACGCCTGTACAAGGCCGGGTGTAATATTTTTAATTATCTTATTCGGGCAGTTCCTAAGCATAGTATTATAGTCTTCTTACGAAACTATACTTTGTTCCGACCGTCTTTGTAAACGATTTTGACCATTCACTTATCTATTCCGATCGTTTAAGATCGATAATTGGTACAGCTTTTTTTACATCAGGAAATCTTATAGATAAAAGAGAAACTCAAAAGTTTAAACAACCTACAGCCAACTTCTAAACTAAGTTCAAACTACTGTGGGCTGTCAGGCTAAACTTTGTTTGTTTAAGATCCCCAGGAATTGGTTTTTCTAATTCCCCAAAAAATGCCCATGATATCGAAAGATGGCATTTTTTGTGTTATCGCCATCCCAACCCTGGTGCTACATGGTTTATGATCGAAGAAAGAACGTGCACATTGTAATCGACACCCAAAGTATTCGGTATCGTCAAAAGCACTGTATCTGCTTCTTTGATCGCTTCATCCTGCGCAAGTTCTTTGATGAGCTGATCCGGCTCTGCAGCGTAACTTCTTCCAAAAATCGCCTGCCTGTTCATTTCTATTGATCCGATCTGATCTTTGCTGTTGGCATCCCTACCAAAATAAAGTCTGTCCTTATCATTGACCAAAGCAAAAATTGAACGGCTCACTGAAACTCTTGGTTCATTTTTGTGTCCTGCCTTTTTCCAGGCTTCTTTGAATAACCTGATTTGTTCGGCCTGCTGAATATGAAACGGCTTTCCGCTTTCATCAAATTTCAATGTCGAACTTTGCAGGTGCATCCCGTTTTCCGCGGCCCATATTGCAGTTGCATTAGAAGCTGCGCCCCACCAGATGCGGTCAGCCAATCCCTCTGAAAATGGTTCTATTCGTAAAAGGCCAGGTGGATTTGGAAACATCGGATGTGGATTCGGTGCTGCGAAACCCACCCCTCTCAGTTTATCGAGAAACTGAAGCGCCTTCACACGACCCATATCGGCATCCGTTTCATCCTTTTGCAGCCCGTAACCGAAGTGTTTCCATCCTTCAATAACCTGTTCAGGCGATCCCCTGCTGATACCAAGTTGCAGCCTGCCGCGCGAGATCAGATCTGCAGCACCGGCATCTTCCACCATGTATAAGGGATTTTCATAGCGCATATCAATTACCCCTGTGCCTATTTCTATTTTGCTTGTTTTGATTCCGATAGCTGACAATAATGGAAATGGGGAAGCAAGTTGCCGGGCAAAGTGATGAACACGAAAATATGCGCCATCGATGCCGATTTCCTCTGCCGCGACTGCCAGGTCGATAGACTGAAGCAAGGTATCGCTGGCTGTCCTGGTGGCATATGCCGGATTATTTGACCAGTGACCAAATGATAAAAATCCTATCTTTTTCATGTAAGCCTTGTAAAATTGCGTTTGTGTTTGTCTGGATAGTATAACTATCATGAGGAACAATTGTTCACGGGTTACCTTTTACGGGACTAGTGAATGCCAGAACCACTGAACATCTTTCATGGCATAATAACTTCACAAGGAATGAAGTTAGTGAATACAAACCCGTAATGGACTTTCACCATCGGGTTTATCGCAATGCATAGCTAAACAGAACAAAAGCCCGGGTAGAAACCCGGGCCGTACCTAAACTAACTGCCTGCATGAAAAAAAGTTAAGGGTGTTTTTTTACACCCCATGATTGACTCCCGGATTTAACCGGAATAAATCTGATTATTAAGTTTATAAAATTTTATAAGTTTATTCAGTTTATTAAAGAGCTGATTGATAAATCAAAATTACACCACAATGGTTCTGCCAGGTATATGCCATGTTGCAATGCATATAATTATTGAATCAATTATATTAGTTAACCTTAAATAAATCGTAACCGGGCCAGGAAATAACTCCAGGCAGCGAGTTCCAGAATATATTATCCAGATCGCTGCCATAGTTCGCATCGAAATTCCGGGTATTTACAACGACCCCGAAACTGAAATTGCCAACGTTCGCAGGGTTCATTAACTGTGTTAAAAATGCCTGGTCAGAAGACGTTCCCGGCAAACTCCCCTGGTGTTCATAACCGCCATTATCCGAATAAACGCACCATCCGCTTGCATAGCCGTCACTGACAGGTGTGGTAGCGGTCATAATATTGAAAGCTGCAGGAGAAATAATATCCTGGACCGGATTCAACTGGTCGATATGAGTCATAAATTTCACAAGATCAACTGAGCTGGCTATCCAACCTGCACATCCATCTGCCCTGCTTATATTAAGACCATAAGGGCTTTGACTTTCCTGGATGTAATAAACTGCTTCATTGTTTAAACGATTCGCAAGTGTATTCCCGGCAATAGCCATGTCTGAAATTCCGGATGGGGTTAAAACGAGATCCTGGACCGCCTGCGCATAGGGTTGACCGGTAATTTTTTCGATTACCCGCGCGAGCAGGAAGAATCCGAAATTGGAATATTCAAAATTGGTGTTGGGCAAAGTATCCAGGGGAACATTGTCTAAAGTCCATGTGATTAATTCCTGGTTATTCATAGATAGCTTGCTGAACATCGGATCATTATAGCTATTAGATGCGTTTCCACCAGTGCTCCATCCACCAGATGTATGATGCAACAGGTCACTGACTGTTATGTCGGTTACTCCCCTGCCATAAGCCTTTTTACCATAAGTGGTCCCTAGTATAGCGCCCGCGCCGAAAATTTTATCCGTCATTTGAATTTTTCCCTGGTCTATTAGTTTCATAATGGTTACAGCTGTGAACTGTTTTGAATCACTTGCCAACCTGAATAAAGTGGATGGTGTGACTGGCTGTTGAGTGGCTGAGTCAGCAATGCCATAACCTTTTGAATAAACGAGCCGGTCATCCTTTGTGATTGAAATACTCAACCCCGGCACATTATATTTTTTCATGAACTCCATCACGTTATTGTCAATGGCCGTTATATCGGTGATAACTGTGACCATAAAGTTTTGTACGCTCCCGTCCGGGTTGCTTATTGAATATGTTACTGGTTTAGTGAAATCAACTGCAGTAATTCCGCTCTGTTGGACCACTCCATTTACAGTTGCGCCGGCTCCGGCAGAAAGTGTGAAGCTTGGCTTTAATACGTTAACAACTGTTCCGGGTGGTAAAAATACAGTTACAGCAGTACCGTTTATGGTACCCGTTGAACTCACCGGAATACTATTATTGGATTGCTGAAAGGAAAAACTGGTAATTGCACCATTTGATCCAGCCGGGTTGGAATTCGGATCTGTTTTGGTGCAGGCAGTTATCAAAAGCATCAGTGAACCAATATAGAAATAGAAAAACTTATGAAATGGAAAGAGGGATTTCAACTGCATACAAAATGTGTTTTTGTTAAGATGCAAAGCTATCCAGCCCGATTCCCGGCAACCATACCGATTGCTGCATAAATTGTAATTATTGTTTCAGTCAACTTTTTGCCATAGCGCTTTTCAACACCAAAAAGACAAATTGATGACTGACCGAAGTCCATCCATCAATTTGCTAAGGCTGCTTATCATGCGAAAGGAGCTAATCTGGCAGCATCATTTTTGAAGTTACCAGCAGCTATAAATTCTGTTGCACATGTTTATAACTATTGTATCACAACCCCCCTGAGGCGCAATTTTGAATAAGTCTGATCATTTTTAAAAAGTGCTCATAGCAAACTTCACACTCATTGATGCTTATCCTGTTCAGGATTTGAACCTGCGCTTCTAAATCAATAGTCCTCGTTGCAAACGAGGACTATTAAAGTGAAATGGTGGGCGTTAGTAAATCCTCCGGAAATACTTTTTACCAGTGAACCTGGGTTCGGCTACGCTAACGAAGTTGCAGGAATTAGACTCCCTGGTTCCCTGGTACGCACTGTTAATAACCATAAGGCGAAGACGAGACATGGTTGATCTCCCACACCTCTCCGGCGAGGCTAACCACGTAAGCCTTGTTGCCGATGAACTCCATAGAAGTGGGTTGGTTCAGGCCGTCTTTGATGACGCCGAAGGTGTCATCCGGTTTGAGCAACAGGAGCGCGCCGGTATTCGGCAGCGCCGGTGCCCCTTCAAAGGGCCCATCCCAGATGCCCTGTGCGAGGGCATAGAGATTATTCCCGGGGCCAAATTCCACGTCGACGAATAATCCAACCTCCAACCCGGCGGCCGAGGCCAGTTCCCTGGGGGTCGGGGCCTTTGGTGAAAGAGAGATGAGCTTGGCTTGCTCAGGCTCGTGTGGAATGGGACCGGCCTGGGTGAGATAGATCGCGTTGTCTCTCACCGCCAGCCCGGTTGGCACAACATCCGCGAAGGCGACCACCTCACTGATGTTACCATCGAGCTTGACATAAAGTACGCGGTTATGGTGCCCGTCAGTGACGATGAAACCATCCTTATAAGGTTCGAACGCGTACTGGAAGCCGGTTGGCACGAAGAAGGCCGGTACCGGGGGATGGGCAATCGACCAAGCGCCGATATCCGCCATGATGGTAAAGCTACCGGGGCCGTCAACACGGTAAATGCCAACGATATCTTTACCATCGAGATCCGGTGCAACACCGGTAACCAGCGCATATGCAGTCTTGCCACGGAAGGCGACATCGACCACTCCACTACCGATGTAGAACGGATCTGGGACGCGCTTCGGTAACCCGGTGGTGAAGGGCGTGTAGTCGCCGGTCTTCGGGTCTACCCGCCAGATGGTGCCGTCGAGTGGTGCGGTGACGTACAACGCCTTGTCAGGGCCGACGGTACTACCCTGGAGCTCCTTCAGGCCCGTAACCAACAGTTTTGCGGATAGTGGAACATCATGGGGGATGTCGCCTTTTTTGCAACCCGGGACAACTATGGCAAAGCAAAAGGCCAGTAGCATAAAATTTCGGCTGTCGACGATAAACTTCTTCATTGTTTTTCGTTTTAATTGGTTAAAAAATGATTCCTGAGATTCAGAAGTCAGCGTTGGGTAAATGAAATTTGAATAATAAAAACTTTAAGAGATGAAAATATTATACAAGGGTATGCAGACCGACTTATGTTAATATTTCATAAGGGCAGTGAAGCGTGGTAATCAATGTAGTGCTGTTATGATAGGAAGCTTATCAGGATAGGGTATTGTTTTCAACCCGGAAAGTTTTTAGCTTCCTTCTGTATCTGCAACTTTTGATAATTGCAAATAATCCTAATTGTCGTTGCAGAAATGAGGAAGCAAAGTAAAATTGAATCTCGCGTTGCAGTCCACACCACGAGTAGTAGTAGTAATAGTAAGTTAATTATAAAATACTATATATGGCTAAATCGTTCTATAATAATCTCACGACGTTCCAGGTGTTCAGGCAATTTCATCTGTCCCGGAGGATCCTTCTTTGAGTCTGTGATTTCTGCAGAGTTTTGGTATAGCTAATCTTTTTAGCATCCATGATACTATTCTGTGTTACTATTTCTGCTTCAATATCAAATGCCAGTTGTGACGGAATGCTGGGAGTTGGAACAAAACGTCCATGCCTGGAACCGAAAATCATTTGTTGCAATTGATTCAATTGTTGCTCTAGTGAATTAAGTTTAAATCTCAGGTTCGCATTTTCCTCCTCCAGAAGAGCTTTCTGCAATGTAAAATTTTGTAGTTAGTATCAATCTTGAGCGCAGAATTCAGGAAATACAGCTAACGCTCAGTAACACAAATTCTGTTGGCCAGAGAGATGCTATCATTAGACGAATTGGTCAGACGATTGTTTATTATAAGTAAACCTCTAACCAGAACCACGACTGAATTTCAAAATGTGCCGGTTACATTTGTCGTTAACTAAAAAAATGATCGATGGACGACCAAGAACCGCAACACCGGCCACCCAGGCGCAACAAACAGCAATTACTTGAATTGAT
>NZ_DATHKG010000182.1:0-29178 GCF_035489435.1 Flavitalea sp. | reverse complement strand
TATGCCCGTCAACATGGATGAATACAAAGAAAAACAACGGAAACAACAAATAGCTACCTTAGAAAAAAAACTCGCTAAATTAACAAACCAAGCAGCATGATTGAGCTCGGTGAAAGAAGTTATATAAAAGTGGTGAGTGGTAAGTGGTGAGTTGTGTGTTTGAATTTGTCAATTGAAGGCCCGTCATTATACTGTCCGTCCTTAAATTGTCCTTGCTTGGATAGTCCTTGCTTGAATAATCCCTGCTTGTATTACTACCTCTTGAATTTCTGTCACTGAATTAAGTTAACCGTCTACGGTCTTTTAAAGTAATTCAGGGGGAAAGAATGATATAATCTTCCGTAATAAATAAAGACGTCATTGTATTGTCAACTGGTATTGTCAGCTGTATTGTGCGCTGTATTGTCAGCTGTATTTGTATTGTCAACCTAAACGAGATCATACATAAGAATAAAATCTATCTGGTCGTTTTGTTGAGGCTATAGCCATTTTCATTAACTTTATTCACGCAAATACAATATTAGTTTTTACTATAATGTCAATCACAAGGAGAAATTTTCTGGTTAAAACAGGTGGGATGATAGTACCTGCTATGCATGCTTTGGGTATGATGATTCCGGCAGAGGCCCATGCATTCAGGTTAGAGGGAGAATCGGAGGGCAAACATGTATTGATACTTGGTGCAGGGCTTGCGGGTTTAACCATTGCTTATGAGTTGCAGAAGCTTGGATACAAGTGCACAATACTTGAGGCAAGAGAAAGAACAGGTGGGCGTTGCTGGAGTGTCAGGAAGGGATCTAAGAGAATAGAGAACGGCGGGTCGGAACAAAAGGCTGCTTTTGATGAAGGGATGTATTTCAACGCCGGGCCATCAAGAATACCACATCATCATGCACTGACACTCCATTATTGCAGGGAATTTAATGTACCGATACAGGTTTACAACAACGTTAATGAATCGACATATTATTATAGCGAAGGCTCCGGATCATTATCAAACAAAAAAATAAGAGTACGCGAAATACATAATGATGTCCGCGGACATCTCAACGAATTACTTGCAAAGGCAGTAGATCAGAACAAGCTTGACGAATCTCTGACCAAAGAGGACGGCGAAAAGATTCTGGAATATATCAGGGCCGAGGGTGGATTAAACATCGATAAATTGTACCGCGCTTCAGAAAGACGGGGCTATATTGAAAATCCAGGGGCCGGAGATCGTGCCGGGAAACTGGCCGAACCACATAAGCTGGCTGCGATCGTGTCATCAGGACTTATGGGTCCGGATTTTTATAATGTTGCCGAATATACCTATGAATTACAGATGACCATGTTCCAGACCGTTGGGGGTATGGACAAGATTGCCGAAGCTATTACTTCGCGGGTAGGAAAGATTATTCAAACAGGCGCAGAGGTGAGTTCTATTACCAACACGAGTGAAGGAGTAAAGGTTAAATACAAACAATCCGGATCAGAAAAAATGATCGAAGCAGATTTTTGCGTTTGTACGATACCGTTACCTGTGCTCGGTAACATCGAACATAATTTTCAATCAGATACCAGCCGTGCCATTGATTTTGTTCCTTATATTAATACCGGTAAAATCGGGCTTCAGTTTAAGAGAAGATTCTGGGAAGAAGATGAACACATCTACGGAGGGATTACACATACAAACAATGACCTTACACAGATATTTTATCCATCCTATGACTATCTTGGAAAAAAAGGTGTGCTGATTGGGTATTACAATTTTAATGATAAAGCCAGAAAAACCGGGAATCTAAATTTTCAGGCGAGAGAAAAACTTGCCTTGGAACAAGGCAGGAAAATTCATCCGCAATATGATACCGAATTTGAAAGTTCTTTTTCTGTGAGTTGGGAAAAAACAAAATATAGCCAGGGTGGATGGTCCTTATATAATTCCGAATCAAGACAGACGAGTTATAAGGCTTTGAACAAACCGGATGGCAATACATATTTTGCAGGTGAACATGTAACTTATCTGAATTCATGGATGGCCGGGGCTTTCGAGTCGGCCAGGAAGGTAACAACAGATCTGCATGCAAGGGTTACAGGACAAAGGGTCGCATACCCGGCGACAGCCCGATGAATAATATGATTATAATAAAACCAAACTATAAAAATATGGCTGCACCAATGAATCGTAGAAACTGGCTTAAAGCCAGCACACTGCTAACAGGAGGTCTCGCATTTGCTCCCGCTACCTGGAACAAGCTGGAAGCTTCACCGGCTAACAATTTCACAACCCGAGAAAGGTCTGTTTCAGATGCTGAAATTCTCGCCGACGCTCCGGTGTTGAAAGCTCGTTTATCCGCAAATGAAAATCCTTTCGGTCCTTCTGAGAAAGCTAAAATTGCGATCACGGGTGCTATGGCAGCCAGCTATCAATATGGTTTCATGGGTAACAGGTTACTGGCCCAGAAAATTGCAATTAATGAAAAGGTCGAAAATAATATGGTGTTACTCGGTGCAGGTTCGACACCTATTTTGCAAGCGACTGCTATTCATTTTAGCAGGGAAGGCGGCAATATTGTAACCGGCGATCCGAGCTATGCCGATCTTCCGGAACATGCTACAAATTTTAATACAAAATGGATCAAAGTTCCTTTGACAGCAGATTACAAGCTTGACCTGGATGAAATGGAAAAAACAATTGACGTAAATACCAGGCTTGTCTGTATCTGTAATCCGAACAATCCTACAGGAACCGTACTTGAAACTGAAAAGCTGAAGTCCTTCTGTGAGCGTGTTTCAAAAAAGGTACCTGTATTTGTTGACGAGGCCTATATTGATTATTTGCCGGATCCACAGGCGTCCACAGTACTTGACCTGGTCAGGGCTGGCAATAACATCATCGTAGCAAGAACTTTTTCAAAATTATATGGCTTTGCAGGATTAAGAGTTGGTTATGCGATAGCGCCAAAATCGATCCTGGCTAAGCTTGAGCTTTACAATAGTGACGGGTCACTTTCACACTTATCTGTACAAGCCGCCCTTGTTGCTTATGAAGACAAGGAATATCTCAGGTCTGCTTTGGAAAAAACTTTGGCAAGCAGGGAATATCTTTACTCGGTGCTGAAAGCAGAAGGCTATGATTATATTCCTTCTTCAGCAAATTTTGTGATGTTCCCTATCAAAATGGATGGCAGGAGATTTAGCGAAGAGATGATGAAAAGAAGCGTAAGCATCCGCTACTGGAAATTCAATGATAAAAACTGGTGCAGGGTAAGTATCGGGACAATGGATGAGATGAAGGCATTTGCAGAAGCATTCAAACAGATTTCTTAAGTATGCTTATAATAAAATTTATATTTCGCAATCACATTTCTTAATCAACACAAAATTTCGTGAGAAAGTCAATTATATTTTCAGGTTTGATGGTCGTAGCAACAATTATGGCAATTGCACAGGACTTAACTCCGCGGCCTATGACCATGGAAGAATACGATAAAGCGAAGACTTATATTGTAAAGGATTTAGATAAAGACACCTATGTTAAGTTCGGTTCCGACTATGTGCTTGACCGTTATGAAATGCGGAAGCCTTATTTTATCACTGGCGACGATGGGTTAAAGAAGAGGATTGATCTTTACAAGCTGATCTCCAAAGATGGCATGCAGGAGTTGGGCACACAAATATTTTATACAAACGAAAAAGGCAAGCTGTTTGTGGCGATACAACCAAATTTTACAGCCAATCCCAAAATCTGGGAAAAGTATTTTGAAGATATACATGCCATAGACAAGGTCGAAAAAAACTTTGTTCTAAAACTTTCTTATATCCTTTCAAAAGAAATGAGTTTCCAGTTATATAAATCAATGAATAATGGGAAGGACATGAAGGAAGAATCAGGTACCTATGGAACTGATATCTGTTTTCCCGGTTCACAGGCAGTTGCCATGGCTGACGGCTCCTCAAGGCTTCTGCGCGAAATCAAGACCGGCGACAAAGTGATCACTATTGATCCCCTGACAAAAAAGACAGTGGTGGCAGCCGTGAGCAAGCTGATTTCTCATGAAGCTAAAAATTATGCGATAACGACCCTTCTGGTAGTGAATGCGCAGGAGTCTGTAACAAAAAATGGGGTAAATGTGGTCATTCACGCCAAAGTGATTGAAGCTACACCCAACCACCCGATGTTAACCAGCGAAAATGTGAAGAAGAAAATGGGCGATATATTAATTGGCGAATCTGTTGTTTGTACCAACAGTATCACAAAAGAATTTGAACATTACAGAGTGATAAATAAAATTGAAAAAGCTGGCGGCTTACAAAAAGTATATAACATGGAACTTGACAAGGGCACGACAGCAGTGTTGAATGAAGTGATAGTAATGCAAAAATGATAATCGGAGATAAGCGATGAGTTATGAGTTATGAGTGGAGTCGACCCTGTAACATATTTAGTGTTTTACGACGTATTGAGTACAGATAAAATACTGAAGTTGAAGAAAAAGATTGCAGCAGACAAATGGCGACACTTCTATGTAGGAATTCCAATGGGCATCGTTCTCCAGATGCTTGCCCGGTGGCTCTATAATCCACCATTAATTTATGCAGTGTTGCTCGCGCTCGCGGGTGTTATAGTCATAAGTTATGGTTTTGAACTCTTTTCAAAAATTACAGGGTTTGGTGTTTATGACTTCATGGATGCAGTCGCTTCCGTAATCGGTGGTGTGATAGGAATTGGCCTGGTTCTGATCAGTTTATGGCTTTTTATCAATTGATTTTTTGTCAGAGAAAGATACTGACATAGGGTTGACAGTAGCTGCTATTAGCTTTGTTAAACACAAAAACTCAAAGCCATGACAGTCTTAGAACTTTTAACCCGGGAATTTGAACAGGAAGCAATTACCACCCGCAACATGTTATCAAGGATACCGGATGACAAATTTGACTGGAAACCTCATCCCAAAAGCATGGATGTCAAAACCCTGTCCACCCATATCGCAGAATTGCCATCCTGGATACCTATGGCGATGAATACAGACGAGCTGGATTTTGCCACCGCGAATTACAACCCTCAGCCAATCAGTTCCACGAAAGATCTCCTGAATTATCTTGAAAAGAATCTTGAACTTGGAAAGACAGCTCTGGTCAATGCAGACCCAGGTAAATTTGAAGAGCCCTGGGTTTTGAGAACAGGCGATAAGATACATGTCAACACTAACCGTTATGGGCTGATCAGGACTTCACTGTCACAGATCATTCACCATCGGGCACAATTGGGGGTATTTTTGCGGGTTTTGGATATCCCAATCCCTGGCAGCTATGGACCGAGTGCGGATGAAATGAATTTTTAAGCAAAAATCCATTACACAAAACAAAACGACGGATTAGGATTAGATAGATCAGGATTAGATGGACTAGAATTAATGGTGGACCAGGAATAACGATGGAGCATCATTAACGATAGACCAGGAGTTACGATAGTCCAGGATCTAAGAAACGATGAAACGAATAAACGGATACTGCTAAAACAGATTCTACTGAATGGAACCCCTCAAGAATATTTATAATGATGTTTTTTTCAAGTCAATGGTAAAGGTTCTGTCTACCGTAGTGCCCGCTTTCAAAAAAAATGAATTTCTTGCTGCCATTCAGGGAGGTGAATGGCAGCAATTGGAATTAAAGCAACGTATACGTCGTATCAGCACGGAGCTTGGGCATTTTCTTCCCGGCAACTATAGTGAGCAGGTTGATGCAATTTGCGATATGATAAATCATCTTCAGCATCAACAGGTAAAACAAAATTCTTTTCCATGGTTATTTCTTCCGGATTTTCTGGAAGTTTATGGCCTGCAGGATATGAACATCTCGCTTAATGCGATGGAAATTATTACTGCCTATATCAGCTGTGAATTTGCCGTCAGGCCATTTCTCCTTGCAGATCCGGAAACAGTAATGAAGAAGATGATGAAATGGAGTAAACATTCCAACGAAAACGTCAGGCGGTTTTCCAGTGAAGGTTGCCGTCCAAGACTGCCCTGGGGTAAAGCCATACCCTCCTTCAAAAAAGATCCTTCTCCGATATTACCAATACTGGAAAACCTGATGGATGATCCTTCAGAATTTGTAAGAAAAAGTGTTGCCAATAACATCAATGATATTGCCAAAGATCATCCTGATATAGTGCTAAATCTCATTAAGAAATGGAAGAGTAAATCGAAGAATACGGATTGGATCCTCAGGCATGGAGCGAGGACATTATTGAGAAAAGCAGATCCTGGCATTTATAAGCAATTTGGATTATCGGGTAGCCATGACTGTGAACTCAGCAAATTTACACTCTCAAAAAAATCCATATCCCTTGGTAAATCGCTTGAGCTTGAATTTTCCCTTAACAACAAGGCCAGTGTTGAACAATTATTCCGGGTGGAACTTGGTGTATACTATATGAAATCTGGTGGAAGTAGCAGCCGTAAACTGTTTAAAATAACAGAGAATACATTTGAGCCTTCCACAATCTACAAATTCAAAAGACGTATTGATTTCACAGATCTTACCACAAGAAAACATTATGCAGGCAAACATGCGGTAAGCATAGTCGTTAACGGAAAAGAACTCGAAACAAAGTATTTTAATGTAAGTCGAAATTGATTTCAGGCTTTCATACCAGCTCGACAAATAAATATGGATGATCCTCACCAGTCATCACTTACATCTCTAACCCTCATTAACTTAACTCGCCACTCACCACTTACCACTCACCACTTATTTCATAACTCATAACTCATAATTCATAACTCTCTTTACTGTTCTTCCGCTGATGCTCCGGCCTTGGTTGTCTTTGCCGGCGGCTTAGATTGTTTGATCCGGTAATTCAAGGTCAGATTCAATTGCCGCCTTCTGCCCTGGAATGTGCTTTCGGAATAAAAGTTTGATCCTTCAGTGATGTTCCTTGATTTCCGGGTATTGAATATGTCGAGTACGCTCATGTTCAAGGTGCCGTTACCTTTAAACACATCCTTACTTACAGAGAAATCAAAATAATATAATGATTTTCTTTTTCCCTGCGCTGTTTTCTGGGGAGCTTCATAGTTTGCCCTGAGCTGGATATCAAGTGCCTTTGGAAATGTAAACCTTGACGTTTGCCTTACGAACCAGCTATAAGTCGAGGTTTCATAAGATTTTACAATATTACTTCCATCAATATTAGCATAGAAAAAATTCGCATTGAAGTCGAGCTTCCACCACTTATAAGGGGAGTAGTTGCTAGTAAATTCAATTCCCATCGCCTTTTCGCCAATAAGATTTTGAGGTAATGTGATCGAATTTCCAATGCTATCTACTCTTCTTATCCGCTCAATTTTTCCCTTTGTGTCACGATAGTAAAGAGCCGAAGTAATCGATCCTTTCTCAAAATACTTTATATGGCCTATTTCGAATACATCACTGAATTCCGGATTAAGATCCGGGTTTCCGCTGGAGAAATTTCGACTGTCTGAGAATGTCATAAACGGACTCAGGTCGTTATAGAACGGACGTCGGACGCGACGGCTATAACTAAGTTGTAAAGCATTTTCCTTTGGTAACTCAAGCGAAATATGCGCACTTGGAAACAGGTTAACATAAGAGCGTGGATTTTCCTGGTTGGTTTCTTTCAAAACTGTTTTTACATCTGTCCATTCTGCCCTGAGGCCTGCCTGGTATGAAAAGCGATTGCTTTTATTTGAAGCAATCCCATATATGGCATGAATATTTTCTTCATACAAAAATATATTGTCGAGGCCAGGTAAAGGATCAAAGCCTCCGGAAGCATTCTGTTGGGTAACAACATAATCGTTGGTCATGTCTCTGAAACTGCTTCTTAAGCCTGTTTCGATCTTACCTTCTTTAGCAACGGGTCTTACATAGTCGAGCTGAAATAATAACTGTTTTTCAAATTCATCGTTTACCGACTTTTGTAAAATATATTGGTTTTTATCCTCGACGCCAGCAGCACTAAAATAGTGTTGAGTAAAAGTCTGATCGGAGTTTTCCCAGTTATCAAGAAACTTAACCTCACCAGTAAAGTCATGTCCTTTTTTGCCAAACGACTTTTTATATATCAACGAATATTCTGAGTTTGGTTCTATTTCATCTTCGTCCTGTCTGCGGGTTGTATAACTTTTCAGATCTGATTTATCAAAAATGTAATCATCGTAGCGGATATCTGTCTGCCTGTTTGCATCGCTTCTGCGGAAAAGATAAGAAGCAGTGAGTACGCTGGTTTCGCTGAAGTAGAAATCGAGTCCGCCGCGGATGTTATTATTAAACCCGGTTATTATTGCATCGTTTGATTGTTGGAGAATGAAAGTGGTGTCTCTCTCGTAAAGTTCCTGGTACATAGAACCTATTGCAGGCTGCCTCCGGTATGCAATGCCATAATTAATAAAGAAATTGATCTTCTTATGCCGGTAGTTGAGATTTGCTGCAGCGCCAAGGTTGGTTGGATAACCGGTTGTTAACTCGAATGAACCATTAAAACCCTGTCTTTTATCTTTTTTCAAAATGATATTCAGTACGCCGGCCATGCCTTCAGCTTCGTATCTGGCAGATGGATTTGTAATAATTTCAACCCGGTCAATCATACTTGCCTGTAATTGCTGTAATCCGCTTCCGCCTTTAAAACTAACCAGGCCAGAAGGTTTCCCGTCAATCAGAATTCTTACATTCTCACTACCCCTGAGCTTAATTGCACCTTCGGGATCAACAGAAACCGATGGAATATTACTGAGTACGTCTGCAGCTGATCCACCTGCATTGGCAAGGTCCTTGCCAACATTGAAAACTTTTTTATCCAGCGACAAGGTCATCGAACTTTTTTCTGCCTGTACGATTACTTCTTCAAGCGTTTTTCCGGAATTGGCTAACCGGACAGTGCCAACATCAAACACCGGCCTGGTGGCATCCAGTACAAAACTTTTTATTGAATATGTGTTATAGCCGGTATAGTTAATCTCCATTGTATAAGTTCCGGCAGAAAGGGGTAGTTCAAAATCTCCTGATACAGTACTCAGTTTGCCGGTCACGAGCGCGTTGCCAGGTAATGTGAACACCTGTATGCTTGCTGCTTGCAAAGCAATGCCCGACGCAGAGTCTGTTACCTTCCCTTTCAACATCATATTACCGGAAGATTGACCTAAAACACAGGTTGAACCAAGCAAAGAACCCAGCAAACTGATAATAACAATTGATGTAACTCTGAGTTGAGATGATAATCTTATAAACAAACATTTCATGGCGCTGTAAAATACCTTAAAAGCATTGACCTGCAAAGCAAATTGCATTCCCCTCATCTACCCAATTTCAGGAACTAAGTGGGTATGCTGTTCATTTAAGCAGAAATCAGTTTAAATTACAATAAAAAAAATGTCTGCCTGTTCCTTTTCTCTTCATATTGGAATAAATGGTGTCGACAAGAACCACTATCGCGGCTGGGACGGTAGGTTGCAAGGCTGTGAGAATGATGCATTGTTTTATCATCAGCTTGCACAGAAAGAGGGATGCAAACTTTCAAAAGTTTTGCTGACAAGTGACCATTCAAATATGCCTGATGTCAGAAATGTATTGGGCTTTCTTGACTACAGTATACAGGAACTTAATGATGGTGATAATCTTATCATCACTTATTCGGGTCATGGTGGTATAGTCGAAGACAAAAATTATGATGAGGATGATTTCCAGGATGAAACCTGGTGCCTGTATGACCGACAGTTATTGGATGATGAACTTTTTGCCCGATTCAGCCGGTTCAAAGCCGGGGTTAACATATTTGTAATTTCAGATAGTTGTCACAGCGGTTCTGTGACCAAGGGTGTGGATGAGACGGAACAGGATACAAGAGTGAAAAGGTTTGTTCCCCGTGAGCAACTTTTTGAAACATTCCAGGCCAACCGCAATATTTATGAACCATTGATGCGCATGCCATTGGTAAAGGATGATGATATTGCAGCAGCGGTTTTACAATTGGGCGCTTGCCAGGACGATGAATACGCTATGGAAGATGGAAACAATGGCCTGTTCACGAAAACAATCATGAAGATCCTGGAACGAAACGGCGATATTGGTTCTTATCAGGAGTTGCTGGTGAGATCTAAACGAGCATTAACCGGAATTCAAAGACCTAATCTCGTATGCTATGGAAACAATCATCAGCAGCTGTTAAAAATAAAGCCATTTGGTTCTTCATATATACCAGGCAGTGCGAACAGGATGGACTTTATTAATGAAACCGGTGGCCTTATTGTCGAATTAACAGGGGTTCATGAAAGCTTATCTGAATTGAAACAGTTCATAGTATCACAAACCCTTGCCATTCCGGAAAAAGAAGATCTTACCGTTTATCACTGCAGTTGTAATTGTGAGGAACCGGGTATGTATCCGTGGGATCATGCTTACCAGCAATACCGCTTCCTCAAAAGCAGTGGGTTTCCTGTTTGTTGTGTGGTGCCTGAGCGGCCGCAGGCCGAAGGATCTGTGTTGAATGCCGCGCTTGAAGAAAAAGGGCTGACCGTGGATACTGAAATTAAAAGTTTATCATCAAATGATGAAGAAGAGAAGCGGGCATCAGTATTTCAAAAACTCTACAAGACCCTGGTGAAAAATAAGAAGGGCCTGGGCAGAGCAACCGCTCCGGAAGAAGACGAAGTGCTGACAAAGATGTTCAGCCTTGAAACAGTACAGGTAATGTTCAGGGAAGATGATCTTGCAGAATATCGCGCAATGTCACCTTCGGAACTCGGAACTCACCTGGCTGATCCGGCAAATTATCTTGCATTTATAACGATTGTTAAGAATTCAATATTTAGTTCAGATACGTTAACTGTTCATTTGTAAAGTATGCCAACCACAAAACCTACATTTTATACTGTTTTTTCAAACAGTATGAAACAGGAAGAATACCTGCCTAATCTTTCTGAGGAAGCAACAAAAATTTCAGATCTGCTGCATGGACTTGTATTCAGCGATGTTATCTATTATATGAAAGATGAAATTTTTACTGCTGATCGTTTAATAGCCAACTTTTCAAAATATGGCGACAAGTTCGATATATTTTATTTTTCAGGTCATGCCAAGGACGGCGCACTCAGGTTCAGCGATAATTTCATCAGTGACACCGATCGCATGGCAGATGTAATCAATATTAACCTGCGAAATTTACAGCTGGGCTTTTTTAATGCCTGTGATACTTTTGACCTTGCAAAAAAGATTGTTCAGAAAAGAGCAAAGGCCCAAAGTGCTAACAAGCTTGTTATGATTATCTGCGGCTGTGCGATAAATGCATTTCTTGCTGAGAGATTTGCCACACTTTTCTTTAATCATGTTGGAAGGCCAGGTACTTATTTCGACGCATATAAAAATGCAAGTACATTACTAAGCCTTGTAAATGGCAAACTACGCTTCAGAGAGTTTTATAGCCTGGAAGATCTTGAATCAGCTACAGAAGATTTTGATTATGCCTTTATAGACATACCAGTGCTTGCAAAACCCACCGCCCCGCCTTCTTCGGCACCGGGCGCGGCAGAGCCGGTTGCGGCATCCTCCGGGTCGGCACCTTCCGGGCCTGCCAACCACTCCATCATCAATGCAGATAAGAAAACACTCGATATTCTTTCAGCGAATTATGTGAAGGAATGTACACAGACTGCGATGACAAGCAACGCACTTGATTCCAAACAAATGGAAATATTGAACCAGGCAATAAAGGGCACCCAGGAAGTTGTTGATGGAAACCTTGTAACCGGGAAAGTGAAGCAGTTGTGGAAGGAGGCAGCCAGGATACTTCCAGGGGTCGATTCGAAAAATGATTTCCGTTCTCTTATCAAAGTTTCAAGAGGCTCTCATGATAAAGCGCTTGGTAAGTTTTTTGGTAAGGCCAATAATCAACCAACGGTGGCGAATATCCAGCAAACCGTTGATGCGGGAGACTGAACACCTTTACACTAATCAGAACGGCCTTGCTCTATCTCGTCGCTATAAAATAATTTTTATTTACGTTAATAACGATATGTTATGCCCTACAACCCAAATTTTATATCCGGTTTCCGGATACCGTTGCCAGAGATAGTTGCTGCAGATGCTTTTCCCGGCACTCCTCTTCATTATCATCATCATAGTATAGTGATGAATCCAGAAAGAAAATTTGCTTATTTCTCGGCCTCAAATACGGATGGTCGCAGCTGGAAACCAATTGACCGCAAGGGCGGTTTCAAAAAAGATTCGAAACTTGAAGACCAGTTCCAGCTCGGTGATGAGTTGTACAAATCTATCAGTGCAGGCGAGGATCGTGAAAACGATTTTGATGAGGGGCATCTCACCTCTTTCCAGGAAGTTTTATGGGGAAAAGAAAAAGAGCTTACTCTTGCCGGTGCCGATACATTTTTTTACACGAATTGTGTGCCCCAACATGGTTCTTTAAACCGCGGCGCATGGCGTTCACTCGAACAATATCTGGTTAAAAAAGGTGCTGATCCCAATGAACTCAAAATATCTGTAATGACCGGACCTTTATTGCTTCCGCATGATCCCTATTTCATCAACGCAATAAACGGCGAACTTGTGAGAGTGCCGGTCGCGTTTTGGAAAGTTATCTACTACAAGGCAGTCCAGGGTTTACAAGCAGTTGGTTTTATGATGAGCCACCGGAACCTCCTGCTGGAAGATAAAACAATTACCTATGATAAAGATGATGTGACCCGCAGCGCAGTCGAAGAATTAGAAGATGTATTTATGATGTTCCCGAAAGCTACAACTTACCAGGTAAGTGTGAGTTTCATTGAGAAAATATCAGGGATTAAGTTTTTTCATGAGGGTGTTGCCTTCCCATTCAAACAACAAAGCAGCCGTGAACTGATACTTAAACGGATAGAAGTAGAAAGGCCAAGAGGTATGGATGAAGAAGGTTCATTCGCCGATTCTCCTATCGACTATCAACTTGAAAATATCCTTATATAGCAAAAGAGACCAGAGACCAATCGTCATCACGGTTTAACTAATCATTCTTAAAATCATCAAATAAAAAAAATGGCAACAATTTATGCTCTGCTGGTCGGAATCAATAACTACCCGGTAAAACCACTGAGTGGTTGTATCAACGATATAAAGGCCGTTGAGGACTATTTACAAAAAATGTATGGCACAACTAAAGATATAACGCTAAAGCTTAAGCGAATTACAGACGAGGATTCCATCACACCAACCAGGGCGAATATTATTGCTGGTTTTGATCATTTCAACAACGCAGCTGAAAACGACACCTGTTTTTTTTACTATAGTGGTCATGGCTCCTGGTCCCCCGCGCCAAAGGAATTCTGGTCAGAAGCTGATATGCGCAGTGAATCATTCGTATGTATCGACAGCCGCATACCTGGTGGAAAGGACCTGATGGATAAGGAAATGGGTTACCTGATCTGGAAAACGATGGCCGGTAAAAAACAAACAAGGTTTATTGTAATTACAGATTGTTGCCATTGCGGTACTATAACACGTGACCTGGATGATAGTGGAATAACTGACCGTATGATGCCTGACGCGTCTGAAGCGGCCAGTTTTAAAGAATACCTGGGTTATGAATCTACAATCAATGGAATCAAATATTATATTCCTGAACAAGACCCGGTGACTGGCGATATAAAAGCATCATTCCGCCAGGGCAACCATATTCATTTGGCTGCTTCCCGTGAAAATCAAACAGCAAAGGAATTAAACATTGACGGGTTGAAGCGGGGTGCCTTTACCCATTCACTTCTGAAAATTCTGTACTCCGTAAATGGCCGGATATCCTATCGCGATTTAATAAATAAAACAGGACTTCTTGTAAAGAACCTGGTGTCGGATCAGAATCCCGGCCTTCATATAAACGGCAGCGAACACAAAGAATCTGCTGATGATTTTTTTCTCACAAAAGTGAGTGGTGCAGGAGAGCCCTTTCTTGTTTATTATGATGCAAGATGGAAATGGTGCATCAAGGGAGGACTTATCCATGGAATTTCTACGGGCGATGAAATAGCGATAGAAGGCATAGGCTCTACCGTTGTTACAGGTACTCCCGCCCCGGACTTTTCAACAATTGCAGAACTGCCAGGGATGGTTACCGGTACATCAATATATGAAGCAAAGGTGATAAGTCAGCCAAACCAGCCAATGGAGGTTTCATTTGATCCGTCGTTCAGCCATGATCAAAAAACTATGTTTGAAAAGCTAATTTCAGAAAACAAGGAACCTTCATTAAAGTTAGCAAAAGACCATGCCGGCCGCTTCATTATCAGGAATAAAGGGAAACAGATTTTTATCACGAAACCTGGCTCCCTGGATCCCCTTATTAAGCCGATAGAAGTAAATACTGCTGAGGTTTTGTTGTTTGTGATTGAAAGAATAATGCTGGTAATTAAATGGACAGCCTTGCTTGAATTAACACAGTCATCATTTATCAGACGGCCTTATGAACTCGCCTTATACAGGAATACTCTGGCTGGTAGTTACAATAAAACAGATTTCGAAAAACTCGATTTAACAAATAGTATCAATGACTTCAATTATCTCGAGGACGAAGGTGGCGAATGGCATCAACCAGCTTTCAGGTTGTCAATAAAAAATACCGGCCAGGTGCCGCTCTTTGTCAGCAACGCGTATCTCGGATTTGATTATTCCATCTCAACTGAATTTTTTGAAGACATTCAGCTCCTGGCTCCGGGGAACGAAGCATGGTTGACATTTGTAAACGAAGAATCAGAGGAAAAGCTGGTACTCCTCAACCTTGATGAAACATATGCCGGGTTGGGTTATAATGAGATCACTGAATATCTTAAACTATTCATTTCATCACAGCCTGTTGATACTGATAAATTAAGGCAGGATGGCCTGGACTTGCCTGTTATGAAATCCAGATCAGGTGATGACCGCAGCCCTTCATCTATTGTAGCTAAAACGCCTGTAGGAGCATTCAGCTGGGCCACCGAAACATTTGGATTTCGTATAGTCCGTCCTCCCGGCAAAACAGATATTGCACCCGGTAAAGCCACCACTTTGCAATCTGTAATCATAGCCCCACATCCTGCATTAAAAGCAAAAGCTGCCCTGGTAAGCTCTGCAATTACCGGCCGCTCGGTTGACTCAATCCGGGCTCCCCATACTACTAACAGTAACTCATTTCTTGAACCTTTCAATTTTATGGCAGGCACCCGTTCATCTGATCAGCTCGACATCCTTGAATTAGTGGATGTGCATCAAGCTGAATCAGTAACTCCGGAAACACCGCTTGTATTAAATATACCTGAAACAGATTTGAGTGATGTTGTCGCAATAGGATATGATACAGCTGATAATATTTACTATCCAATAGGTTTTGGGAACCAGTCGGGACAGATTATTATCGAAGCCTTACCTGAAGTTAGCCCGGCAGATCCGGCTATTACATCAAGAAGTTTTACCGGCTCTATAAAACTATATTTCCAAAAGGTCATAGGGCAAAAGCTCGGTTTTAAATTTGATTACCCGAGGTTGGCTATGGTTGAAGTGGATAAGGAACTGGCAGTAAAATTTGAACCGGATAAAGAAATTGTGTCGAAGGCAATCGCTGCCTCACAGAACATTCTCTTGTTCGTGCATGGTATCATTGGTGACACGGAATCGATGGTGAAATGTGTGCGTACGCAGACAACTACCAAAAGCCTGGTTGAAAAAGCAGATCTTATTCTGAGTTTTGATTATGAAAATTTACATACTACTATTGAAGAAAATGCGGCCCTGTTAAAAGAGAGATTATCCTCGGTGGGACTTGGTAGTTGTCATTCAAAAAACTTAATCATTGTAGCTCATTCAATGGGAGGCCTTGTTAGCAGGTGGTTTATTGAGAAGCTGTCAGGGAATGCCGTCGCAAGCAGGCTGGTGATGCTCGGTACACCAAATAATGGAACACCCTGGGCAGATGTTCGTGATATGGCAGAAACGCTGTTAACATATGCATTAAACGGCGCAGCATTTCTGAAGCCATGGATGTTTGTTTTGAATATAGCCGGGAAAATCGCCGGCGGTGCACAGGTAACGCTTAAACAAATGGATAAGGATACCGGCATATACAAATCGCTGAATGACGGAACGGATCCGCAGATCCCATATGTAATTATCGCAGGCAATACAAAAGATATCATTCCCAATTATGACAAAACGGCCACTGCCTTACAAAGAATTTTTACCCGCCTGCGTAAAAGAGGATTGTATGATACACTGGACCTGGTGCTGTTTAAACAGGCAAATGATGTTGCAGTGACAGATAAAAGCATCACAGAATGTGGCAATGTAGCGGGCTGGAAACATATCCCTGAACTGGTTTATGTGCCTTCCGACCATATGAATTATTTTAATAACAAGGTTGCGCTGGAGAAAATAATGACGGGTTAATAAAATTGTTTTTATTAAAACAATGACCATCTGACTAATTAAAATTTGCCTGGTTAAGTATCTGCTGCATTTTTTCTTTTAGCTTCAATGACGCATGGGGATTGTCGATAACGGCATCGGCTATGCGAACTTGTTCTTTGTCATCAAGGTCTTCTGCATCTTTTTCTTCCTGGTCAAGTATATTCTGGAGGATGGGATCAGTAATTACCAGTTGCATCAGTTCCGTTTCGAGCATTTCATCTTCTTTATAGTTTTCGTCTTCAATGGCACGTAAACCAAATATTACTTTCAACAATGGGAATGAAACCTTATCTTCTTTTTCCTTAGTTAGTGACTGAGGTGAAGCCACCTGGATTTTTAAAGCATCTGCAGCCTGTAGTATGCCCTGTCCGAAATATTTACGATAATCACGACTGCTTCCGGCCATTGTTTTTTTTGCCGATTCAAACAGTGCATGACGGATTGCTTCTACCCGCATCCATCCTTCGGGCAATGCCATGAGCTCGTCAAAATATTTTATATGATAAAGTGCCGCAGCTGCCGCAATCTGTGGAGTAGCTGAAGATGTTCCATCACCACGGATACTAACCACGTTATTATGATTATAGTTGGCCCAGGGTACATTTGGTGTGAACGCAGCAAGAGCGGTATCCATAAGGGCTTTGGGGCCATAATTTCCTTCCATGACGCGAAAACTACTACCGCCGTTTATCTTGGCATAAGGACTTAAATCAAAAGTAACTCCACAGGCAGCCAGCACACGGTTAAACCTGGCCGGGAAGATCATTGTTCTCGCGGGTAATTTATTGAAGTTGTTGCCTGCCGCTGTTACAATAAAAATACCTTTTTCATAAGCAAGGTTCACAAGGTCTGCCCATGCTCCTGAAGCTACCCCGCCCATACTCATCGTGACAATATGTACTCTTTTTTCAGCATCAGGATATAATTCATTTACGATATAATCAAGGGCTTTTACAAATGCAGCGGATTTTAGAAGCACTACTGAGGCGGCTATACGTATAGGCACAATTTCCACCTGGTCGTATAAACCTATATAATCTTCAAAATCGCAGGCCGGCATAGCCATTTTTGCCCCGGCCAATATGCTGAGTGTGCCGGTACCATGGCCTGGCATTTTTAAAGTACCGGAGCTGTAGGGATCTTCGGCATTATTCCATCTATCCTGCTCGTCATCCACAAAATTGCGCTCAAGATCTTTGCGGATAAGTGATATGGGAGTAGACAAATGTTTGGCGCTATAACCAGTATCAAGATGTGCTATCCGAACAACACGACGAACAGGAATTGCTGCTATTTCCGCCCTGGCTTTACTTAGCTGAGAAAACTCATCACCAAGGTGCCAAACGCCGGGAGTTTCAGGATGTGGCCAATAGTCTATGAATTCATTTTGATTCACAGGTATCGCTGACCCGCGTTCTTCAGCATCTTCACTATAGGCAAAAAACGGGGCGCTTGAATTAACCTCGGGTTCTGCAAACCTGATCTCAGGATTTTCAGAAACAACAGCATGTGCGTCGTCCCATAAATTAGCCAACGAAGGAAGCGTTTCTACTATAGATATCGGTTCCCTGCCTGGAATGTTTACCTGTTCCCCGATCGATTGGTCGATGTCGCGGGAATTACTGTTTGTACGGATGAGAAGTTTGTTAAAATGAGTTGGCATGATGGCTTCGTTTATGAAATATCCAGGTATTTTGTTAATGGGATGACGGAGACCACTAAGCTATGATAAGCCAAAGATTCACACAATACAACTATATGGTATTATTGCCATCGTTAACCAGGCATGCCTTCCTTAATGCTTCCATTGCTGCAAATCCTTTTTGTTTTGCAAATGCCATGTTGTTTGAAGGTATGGAATCAGGATCCCGGAAGTTTTCTAATACGCGTTCGATGCTGTCTTCACGCAATAAATGAAGCATAGGGTATATGGATCGGTTGGTAAAATTTGCAGGATCGTCAGGGGCAGCTCCGGCGAAACGATAATCCGGATGAAAACTTGCGACCTGGTAAGTTCCTTCATAATCCTCCGCTTCTATTAATTGTTCAGCCAGATCAACAAGGTCGAGATAGTCATCAAAATCAAGGTAACCTTCGGTGAGAATAAGTAATGATGTTTCTATTGTTTCATTATCATCCAGCCGCTTGCATTCGTTCAGAAAAGCCTGCAGGATCGCTTCTGGTTTTGTCGAAGATTCCACCTGGTAGTGGATCGTATCGAGTTTTAACTCGCGGGCTGCGAAAGGGCAAAAGTTGCAACCGACAACAACGTTGTTTATCCAGTTCCTGGTTTCTGTGATGGCGCGCTCAACGGAATTCATTCCGCAAAGTTATCGATGCGCAATCAAAATCCGTTTATTCACCCGTAAGCAGATTCTTTGGTTCTTTTTCATCTGTGTAAGTGATCATCAGGGAATGTTTGCCGGTTTTAAAAATCTTTTCGGATAAGGTAGTCTTTGGATTTTTGGATTTTTGATCAGGGATTGCATAACCTGCAAACAATACAGGTGAGCTGTCTTCAAAGGACGAATTAATTATCCCAAGTTGTTTCCAGGAGCCTGGTCGAGTTTCAAGAAACAAGCTGATATCGTCAAAATAGTAAGTGCCGGTACTGGTGACAGAAGTAAAAAACCAGACAGCTGCCGTGTTTTCAGGAAGGCGACCTACGATGGTGAAGATGGTCCATTCCTGCTCCGATCTTTTTTCAATATTTACAAATTTGCTGCTGATAAGATTATCGTTCCGGTCGGTGGCAGCACCAAAAAAACGGACTCCACCTAGGGTGTCAAGACTTTCTGAACGCACGGCCATCTCATATCGGAAATTCTTTCCGGCTGATTCTTTGATTTCAACTTTTTTGGCAAACTGAAAATTCTCCCGGATGGCCTTCCACGATGGTTGTGCCTGGGATGCAGTGATAGAAAATAACATTAAAAAGATAGACACTATCCTTTTCATAAGGGTTCGGATTTAGGGTAACATAAAAACGAATTAAGTAGGAAAATGTTGTTGTTCCTGGACAAGTGCCTAATATGTTGTTGTTCGTAGATAAGTGCCTGTAAAATAATAAATTGTGAATGCCAGGACAGGTTGGGGATACTGGGGCAGGCAGAAACTGTAATTATTTCAGCAACTGGTATGCTATAAAGCTCATGATATATGCCAGGGCGGTCATATAACCCAACTGAATGAGGGGCCATTTCCAGCTTCGTGTTTCACGTTTTACGATAGCCAGGGTGCTCATACATTGCATGGCAAAAACATAGAATATCATCAGGGATACACCGGAAGCCAGGGTATATACTTTGGTGCCATCTGCCTTTTTAGCCTGCTGCATTTTATCGCGCAGCAGCATACTGTTTTCATCGGCATCTTCGCCAACACTGTAAAGCGTTGCCATTGTACCCACAAAAACTTCCCTGGCAGCAAATGAAGTTATCAAAGCAATACCAATCTTCCAATCATATCCCAGGGGACGGATAACGGGTTCAATTGCGTTCCCCATGATACCTGCATATGAGTTTTGAAGCAAGGCTGTACTTTTCTCCCGTTTAAGTTCTTCTTCCCTGGCCGGGTTACTTCGTATCTGCTCATCAAATTGATCAGCTACCTGCTGCATCCTTTCTTTAGGTCCATAGGTGCTGAGCACCCATAATATCAAACTGATAACCATGATCACTTTTCCAGCTTCAAAAACAAAGATTTTTGCTTTGCTGAACATCGTGATCAGCACATTTTTCCATCTCGGGGCACGATAAACCGGCAGCTCAAGAATGAAATAACTTTTCTCCTTTATTTTGATAAACCACTTGGCGATATATGACACAACCAGTGACATAACAAGCCCAAGCAGGTAGAGACCCATCATTACCAGGCCCTGCAGGCCAAAAACTCCCAACACCGCTTTTTTTGGTATAACCAATGCAATCAGGATAGTATAAACGGGCAAGCGCGCACTGCAACTCATCAACGGGGTGATCAATATGGTGAGTAAACGCTCTTTTTTGTTTTCGATATTACGTGCACTCATAATTGCCGGCACTGCACAAGCAAAGCTGCTGATCATGGGCATCACACTTTTACCGTTTAGACCAACTTTTCGCATAAGCTTGTCCGTCAGGAAACTTATCCTGGCCATGTAACCGGTATCTTCCAGGATAGTGATCAGCCCGAAGAGAATCATGATTTGCGGGATGAAAACAATGATCCCACCGAGCCCTGCAAGTAAACCATTCACCAGCAAATCCGACCACCAGGTGTCAGGCAGTATATTTCCTACCCACGAACCCATCTCTCCAAAGGCCCATTCAATAAAGTTCATTGGGTATTCGGCCAGCCAGAACATACTCTGAAACAACAGAAACAATACCGCAAGCAAAATCAGGTAACCCCAACGCCGGTGAAGCAGGATGTTATCCAGCTTTTCAGTAAACATTGTTTTCTGCAATGGATTCGGCTCAGACACTGATTGTTTCAGTATCGCACCGATACGCTGGTAACGCTGCAAAATTTCTTCAGCCTGTATTCGTGTATGATTAAAAGAATGTTTCTTTTCGATCCCTTCAATCTTTTCCTGGAGATCATTGTTGAGTGCAAAGGACTCATGATTGATAAGATAATGAATCGCCTTATAATTACTCATCCCGGGAATAAGTGCTTTTACATCCCTGATGGCATCTTTTGCGAATGCCTCATTATTTACAAAATCAAAAACGGGGGCTTTATAAAGGTTGTTAGCGGTCTGTTCAATGGCTTTTTTTAGCTGTGGAATTCCCCGGTTTTTTCTTGGATTGATGGAAATCACCGGAACGCCGAGTTCTCTTTCCAATTCCGGCAGGTCAATATGAATGCCTTTTGTTTTGGCGATGTCAAGCATCGTCAGGGCAATTACAACGGGAATTTTCAGGTCAATAATCTGGGAAACAAATAACAGGTTGCGTTTTAAATTGCTGGCATCCGCAACGAGGACCACCATCTCGGGTTTCACCTGCAGATCCTGCTGCATGAGTACCCTGTAAGCCACCCACTCATCTTCCCGTCTTGGGTATAGACTATAAGTGCCGGGTAAGTCGACCACAACACCGGTGATTCCGGGTGAAATAACCGTATCACCCATTTTTTTGTCTACAGTAACGCCGGGGAAATTGCCTACTTTCTGGTTTAGGCCAGTCAGCGCATTAAAAAGAGAGCTTTTTCCGCTATTGGGGTTTCCGACAAGGCCTATGTTTATTCTACGAGATGCCACAAGTTTGCAAAATTACTGATTACACCGGGCCCCCGGTTACGATTTGAGTAAAAAGATATTAAGAGTGCGTTAAAGGAGGAGACCAAAAACCGCTTGTCGTTATTATCTTTGCTCCCATTTTTAAAAGCTACATATATGTTCAGTAAAAGGCAAAGAGTGAAAGACCTGCTTGGCAGTGATGATACAGGCAGGCAGGTAATTGTTATGGGATGGGTTCGCACGTTTCGTAATAATCAGTTCATTGCCCTGAATGATGGCAGCACAAACAGCAATTTGCAGATAGTGGCTGAGTTGGGCAAATTTGATGAAACGCTGCTTAAGCGCATAACCACGGGCGCTTCACTCAAGATAACCGGCGAACTGGTTGCCTCATTGGGTAAAGGTCAGAAAGTGGAAGTAAAGGCAGAAACCATTGAAGTACTTGGAGATTGTGATGGAGAAAAATATCCCCTGCAGTTAAAAAACCGCCCGAGCCTTGAATACCTGCGGGAAATTGCACATCTCAGGTTCCGCACCAATACTTTCGGTGCCGTTTTCAGGGTCAGACACAAGCTCGCATTTGCGGTTCACAAGTTTTTTAATGATAAAAACTTTGTCTATCTCCATACGCCGATCATAACGGCCAGTGATGCTGAGGGCGCAGGTGAGATGTTTCGTGTGACCACACTTTCATTGGACAATCCCCCCAAATCAGCGGACGGCGCCATAGATTTTAAGGAAGATTTTTTTGGACGTGCCACCAATCTTACCGTAAGCGGCCAACTGGAAGGCGAGCTGGGGGCTATGGCTTTTAGTGATATTTATACATTCGGCCCTACTTTCAGGGCTGAGAATTCCAACACTGCCCGCCATCTTGCTGAATTCTGGATGATAGAACCTGAAATGGCTTTTTATGATCTCGAGGATAATATGAACCTCGCAGAAGAATTCATAAAGTATATCATTAATTATGCAATGGAGCATAATAAAGAAGACCTTGAATTCCTCGCTCAACGCCAGGCGGAGGAAGAAAAACAAAAACCACAGGCAGAGAGATCCGAACTGGGACTGATGGAAAAGCTCCTATTTGTTGTGAACAATGATTTTGAAAGAGTCACCTACACTGAAGCGCTGACAATTCTGAAAGAAAGTAATCATAATAAAAAGAAGAAGTTCCAGTATCCCATCGAAGATTGGGGCATGGATCTGCAGAGCGAACACGAGCGCTATCTTGTCGAAAAGCATTTCAAGAAGCCCGTTATCCTGATAAACTATCCAAAGCAGATCAAATCTTTCTACATGCGCCAGAACGAAGATGGCAAAACGGTTGCGGCGATGGACATTCTTGCCCCGGGCATCGGGGAAATCGTCGGTGGTTCTCAAAGAGAAGAACGGCTGGAGAAACTTGTTCAGAGGATGGAAGAATTGAAAATACCTGTTGATGAATTATCATGGTACCTTGATACCCGTCGTTATGGAGCTGTGCCTCATGCAGGCTTTGGCCTGGGCTTTGAAAGGATTGTTCAGTTCGTGACCGGGATGACAAATATCAGGGATGTAATTCCTTTCCCGAGAACGCCGAAAAATGCGGAATTTTAAAAAAACGGAGAAAAAAGTTATGAATTATGAGTGATGAGTTATGAGTGGGTTATCGAGTGATGAGTGCGATAACTGGCCCCAATGTATCATTAAGTTGAGTAACAACTTATAACTCCTACAACTCATAACTCACTCATCACTCATCACTCATCACTATATTTAAGTAATTACTATTTTCAATCTAAATCTTTTCCCATGTCTATTCCAGTTGTTAACCTCGCAGATTTTTTATCAGGTGATCCTGAACTGAAACAGGCTTTCGTAAACAAACTTGGCAAGGCATATGAAGATGTTGGTTTCGTGGCGGTGAAGAATCATGGCATACCAGATGCACTTATAGCTGATCTGTATAAATATGTCCAGGAATTTTTTTCGATGCCGGGAGAGAAAAAGAAGCAGTATGAAGTACCGGGATTAGCCGGCCAGCGCGGTTATACCTCATTCGGTAAAGAACACGCTAAAGGCAGCGATGCACCTGATCTGAAAGAATTTTTTCAATTCGGCCAGGTAGTTGAAGACAATGATCCTATAAAATCAGAGTACCCTGATAATGTTAAAGTGAATGAGGTTGAAGCCTTCAACAGCACATTTATAAAAGCGTATAAAGCTTTTGAAAAATCAGGCAAGTCTTTGTTGCAGGCAATCGCTTTATATCTTGATCTTGACGAACATTATTTTGATGATTATATTCATAATGGCAATTCAATTCTTAGGGCTATACACTATCCGCCGATAACAAGCGAACCCAAATCTGCTATAAGGGCGGAACAACATGAAGACATCAATCTCATTACATTATTAGTTGGAGCTTCGGCTGACGGGTTGCAAATTCTTACCAAACAAAATGAATGGATTGGAGTGACGTCACTGCCTGAACAGATCGTGGTGAATGTTGGCGATATGCTTCAAAGGTTAACTAATAATAAGTTAAAATCCACAACACACCGGGTTGTAAATCCACCACGTGAAATGTGGCACACTTCGAGGTTTTCAATACCATTTTTTCTACATCCTAAAAGTGCTATGAGCCTTGCCTGTATTCCAGGATGTGTTGATAATAAACATCCGAAAGCCTATCCTGATGCTACTGCCGGGGAGTATCTTGATGAAAGGCTTAGGGAGATTGGGTTGAAAAAGTAATTCTGGTATTTGTACAGCACTATTATGCAACAGTTTTTGGTCGCTTCTTCGCTCCGTTGGGAGCGGGATTGTGCCTTTTTGCGGCTGTGTCCCGTGGTTAATACCTTTCGTTATGCCGGTCTATGCTGTTGTCTCCGATCGGCTTTTTTGCCCTGATCAGCTTTGTTAGGGTTTCTTCAAGTGCTGGTGCTTGTTCTCCCCTGATCGGCTTCAGTAACTCCGACCACGGTACGACATGCTGGTTTGCTTTCTTTGTTTACCAGCATTATTATGCAACAGTTTTTGGTCGCTTCTTCGCACCGTTGGGAGCAGGATTGTGCCTTTTTGCGGCTGTGTCCCGTGGTTAATACCTTTCGTTATGCCGTTATTTGTTGTTGTCTCCGATCGGCTTTTTTGCCCTGATCAGCTTTGTTAGGGTTTCTTCAAGTGCTGGTTGCAGTATCTCCCTGATCGGCTTCAGTAACTCCGACCACGGTACGAAGGCCGCTCAAAGGCACAATCCCGCTCCCAACTAGCTCATCCACTTGGGGGAATATCATACTAGTCATAACAATTCTTAAGAGTCCGCTATAGCAGGTTCGTTGTCCCATCATTCAATCAGCATTAAATCTTGTGATAAGCCAATCACTTAATTAGTCATAGATGACAAATGAGCTGATATTCGTTTTGCAATTCCCTTCCCGATCTAATATACAAACCGATCTCACATTCCATTGGATGAGATAACGCTGCCATCCGCAAAAAAACTGCCGCGTGCAAATGCTGCCACCCGCAAACACAGCTGCCCGCAAACAATGCTGCCTACAAACGTAGCAACCCGCAAACGATGCCACTTGCAAACGCTGAATCACTACTGCGCTGAATCATTGCCAGGCTGTAACGAGCAATCGATGCAATACCTACCGTTATTTTTTCCTTTGCTATGAGGAGTTTATTAAAGCACTTGTACCAGATTGCTTGCGAATTAGATGAAAAGAATGCAAATGCGATGATGTACAACAGAAATTTCGGTAGCTAAGATTGGTTAAGATTGTTGCAAATGAATTTTGACAAGCGTTGTACGATAAACCGAATAGCTGCTAATTGTAATTCAGAGAACGGCAACATAGCAATGTCATTTCAATCTCTGCAATGCCGATAATTTCAATGCCGGTTATTGCAATAAGTGAATGGTGAATTTTGTTGTACAAGTCGCATATCCCTTAAGTGAACGAGATTAGAACGTGCAGGATGGGCCTGAGGTTGGTTTGATTGCCACCTTCGATTCCTGCCCGGAGTTACCGCAGCCGATCAGGGCCCAACAGCAACCAGCACTACAAGCATACCTAACAAAGCCGATCAGGGAACAAAAAGCCGATCAGGGAACAAAAAGCCGATCGGAGACAACAGCAGAGAGCGGCATAACGAAAGGTATTAACCAGGAATCACAGTGGCAAATCAAACCAACCGAAAGGCCCATCCGGCGAAGGGAAGAACCGAGTGAACGCCCTGAACTTGCATAATCAATTTGAGAGTAATGTAAATATAAAGGGATCCACAACTCGATTTTGAAGTCATGAGCTCGTAGGTTTATCGGTAAAAAAGGCTGTTTCATCCTCCCCTATCACCAACAAGTCGGTATTCACTTGTATTTAACGGTATTGCTTTGTATTCTTGTATTAGCAACCCTAAAATAAGATACCATGAAAAAATTCATCCTCTACCATTTTGTACTTCTCTTATTCACCAGTTTTGCTACTACCATCACGGCACAAGAGGCTTTAGTGTTTAATCAAAACCCTGGATTCGCGCAGAGCCGCGACCGTTATATGTTTCTTGCAGATTCCCTTAACAGCTGGCATTCAACTACTTTCCAGGAAACATACAGGGCTATAGATTACCTGGCCGACAAACGTGAAGCACGCGAGCGTCGCCGGGAATTTCACAGGCAATTGCACCTGGAAAGAGTAAGAAACAGGTTTGGATGGTACAACAACAACTCTAACTATCCTGCTAACGGCTATGGATACTACAATAATTATGGTTACAATTCGTCTTATTATGGCCGTCCATACCGGGGCAACGGTTTCTGGATTGGGCTACCTGTTCCTTTGGGAATAGGATGGCATTGGTAATACTGCCGGAATTCATAATAATAATTGGTATCTCAATCAGATTTGCAATAAGAATCAGGAAGAATTATAATAAGAATCGCAAGTAGAAATTGAAATAACAATTGTACAAGAATTGCAATAAAAATTGCAACAAGAATTGCAACAAGAATTGCAGCAAGAATTATAATAAGAACTATAATAAGATTTATAACCCCTGATCAAATAACCCTTTAAGATGAAAAAAGTTATCCTGGCTATTGCCATTGTTACAACAGTATCGGTCGTCGGAACCTCCTGTGCACGCAAGGTTACACGAATAGATCCAACTGAGCAGATAGATCTTAGTGGTCGATGGAACAATACTGATTCCCGTTTTGTGGCTGAAGAAATGATTGGTACAATTTTGAATGATAAGTGGGTTTCCAATCATCAGCAATCACAAAATGGCCAAAAGCCTGTTATAATCGTTGGCTTTGTAAGCAATAAAAGCCATGAGCATATCGAGGCCGAGACCTTTGTAAAAGATGTTGAGCAGTCATTTATAAAATCCGGCAAGCTTCGCCTTGTACAAGGTGGTAAGAAAAGAGAAGAACTGCGCGCTGAAAAATCCGATCAGCAAAGCAATGCATCGGTTTCCAGCATGAAAAAATTCGGGCTCGAACAAGGCGCCGACTATATACTCCAGGGATCTATCAATTCAATTGTAGATTCAGAGAAAAGAAAGAAAGTAGTTTATTACCAGGTTAATCTTGAGCTGACAAACATTCAATCCAATGAAGTGGTATGGATAGGCGACAAGAAGATTGCAAAATATGTTAAGAATTAATTAGCTTCTTTCCCTTTCTTCCCTTACTAATAACCTTCGTTGTCTCCCGGCTTCAGCGTCTGGAAAATGACGATCAGTGCAATGGTTGCTTTTGTAATTTGTTATGAACCCGCTCCATAAATACTTTTCCAGGTTTGCTGCAATGATTTCAGCGGCGACCGTTGCAGTTGTAATACTGGCATCGTGCGCCACTTATAATCAGCGGATAGGTAATTATTATGCCGAGATGGTGAATGGTGACTACCAGGCAGCTTCGGTTAGTCTTGGAAAAAATAAACTACTCAAAGCGAAACGTAACCGGTTATTGTTCCTGCTTGAGAAAGGTAAGCTGGCTCATATGATGAAACTTTACGACAGCAGTAATTATTATTTCAACGAAGCCGATTTATATATGGAGGATGCCCATATAAGCGTTGGTGATGTTGCTCTTGGAACCCTGCTTAACCCGATGATGCAATCATACAAAGGCGAAGCTTTTGAGAAGTTCATGATCCACTACTATAAGACGCTTAATTATCTATCATTGAATCAACCTTCGGAAGCTTTGGTTGAAGCAAGGAGAATATCAATTAAAAGTTATGCACTGCAGGATAAAACCAATAACAACTCCAACAGGTATTCTGATGATGCGTTTTCCCTGATCCTGCAGGGATTGATTTACGAACGAAATGGGGATATCAACAACGCCTTTATCTCTTATCGCAATGCTACAGATATTTATTTAGAAAACAACAATGCCTGGTATGGTGTCGATATGCCGGTTCAGCTAAAAAATGATCTGCTGCGTACCGCCTATCTTAACGGATTTACAGGTGAGCTTGAACGTTATGAGCTGCTTCTCAGCCAAAAATATGTTCCGGCAGAACCTGGAACTGGTGGTGAAGTGGTTGTATTCTGGGAAAACGGGCTTGCACCAGTTAAGAAGGAAGCCAATTTTATCTTCGCACTTAATAAGGATGAGTTTGGGACTTTCGCATTCGTCGATCAGACAGGATCCTTTGTTATTCCATTCGATTTTAGTACTGGTGTAAAAGCAGATGATTTAAAAATCGAAGACCTGCGATCCCTTCGGATTGCGTTTCCACGTTACGAAGAACAACCGGTTTTTTACTCCGGCGCTTCCATAAACATTAATAACAGGCAATACGATCTCGAAAAAGCAGAGAATATTAATGCGCTTGCGTTTGCAACACTAAACGAACGCTTTATTAAGGATATGTCGCTCGCCCTTAGCCGCCTGGCAGTAAAAAAACTTGCAGAAATTGCTGCCCGCCCTAAAGAAGACGCTAAAAACAAAAACGAGAAAGAGGCGCTGGCCATGGCGATCCAGGTATTTGCCTTGGCATCTGAAAAAGCAGATACCAGGAACTGGCAGTCTTTGCCTCATACGATTTATTATTCACGCGTTCCGCTTGCACCTGGGGCGAATGTTCTTAAGTTCAATACTTCTGCTTCCGGGAAAGCAAGTGAGGCTATGGATCTGGCTGTTGAGGGCAATGGTTCTCTTCAGTTCCGGAATCTTAGCAGTTTGAGATAGTCCTTTTTTTGATCAGCACTTTGTCGCAACAGTCCTTTGTCGCTTCTTCGCTCCGTTGGGAGCGGGATTGTGCCTTTTTGCGGCTGTGTCCCGTTCCGCATTTGGCGGGATTGCTCATGCCGTTCTTTGTTCTTGTCTCCGATCGGCTTTTTTGCTCTGATCAGCTTCAGTAAATCCGACTACGGCACGAAGTGCTGGTTTGCTTTCTTTGTTTACCAGCATTATTATGCAAGAGTTTTTGGTCGCTTCTTCGCACCGTTGGGAGCGGGATTGTGCCTTTTTGCGGCTGTGTCCCGTGGTTAATACCTTTGCTCATGCTGGGAGTGGTTCTTGT